>JBFJWO010000478.1:0-4066 GCA_041623575.1 Gammaproteobacteria bacterium | reverse complement strand
TTGCCGCTACCCGATCGGCGGGGCGGCGCACTCGCAGACGCGACGTCAGATTAACGTCGCGAAGTCCCTCGAGAGGTCGAGGAAGCAGGATTGGCGCCAACGCCCGCGCCGGCTCGGCGACGGGCGCAAGCGCTGTGCTCGTCTAGTGCGAATGACGCGGGATATGCCGCCGCACGCCGCGGTACTTGGTCGCGAGCTCCATCACGCCGCCGCCGGAGAGTTGGCCCACCGTCTGGCGGTAGATCTCCTGCCACGGGGTGTGGTGCTCGAGTTTCGGCGGCGGTAACTCGGCGCGCCGGCGCTCGATCTCGGCCTCCTCCACCAGCATGTCGAGGCGCCCGTTGTTGAGATCGATGCGTACCCGATCGCCGGTCTGCAGCAGCGCGAGGCCGCCGCCCACCACCGACTCGGGCGAGGCGTTGAGTATCGAGGGGCTGCCGGAGGTGCCGCTCTGGCGCCCGTCACCGATGGTCGGCAGCTCGCGGATGCCCTGCTTCAGCAGGTAGTCGGGCGGCTGCATGTTCACCACCTCCGCCGAGCCGGGGTAGCCGACCGGGCCGCAGCCGCGGATCACCAGGCAGCAGTCCGGGTCGATGGCGAGCGCCGGGTCGTCGATGCGGGCGTGGTAGTCCTCGGGCCCTTCGAACACGATCGCGCGGCATTCGAAGGCGTTCTCGTCGCCGGCGCGCTCGAGGTAACGCTTGCGGAAATCCTCGCTGATCACCGAGGTCTTCATGATGGCCGCATCGCAGAGGTTGCCGGACATGACGACGAAGCCGGCATCCTCCAGCAACGGGTCGTCGTAGGCGCGGATCACGTTGCGATCGCGGGCCGCGGTGTCGGCGTAGTTCTCGCCGATGGTCGTGCCGTTGACCGTCATGGCGCCGGTGTGCAGCTTGCCCGCGCCCAGCAGCTCGTGCATGACGGCCGGCAGCCCGCCGGCCCGGTAGTAGGCTTCGGCCAGGTACTCGCCCGCCGGCTGCATGTTCACCAGCAGCGGGATGTCGTGGCCGATGCGCTGCCAGTCCGCGACCTCGAGCTCGACTCCGGCGTGGCGCGCGATGGCGTTGATGTGGATCGGGGCGTTGGTCGAACCGCCGATGGCGGAGTTGGCGACGATGGCGTTCTCGAACGCCTCGCGCGTCAGGATCCGGCTCGGGGTCAGGTCCTCCTCGACCATGGCGACGATGCGCCGCCCGGTCTTGTAGGCGACCTCGGCGCGCTCGGCGTAAGGGGCGGGAATCGCCGCCGACCCCGGCAGCGACATGCCGAGCGCCTCGGCCAGGCCGTTCATGGTCGAGGCGGTGCCCATGGTATTGCAGTGCCCGGGCGACGGCGTGGCCGCCGCGATCATGTCGACGAACTCGTCGTAGTCGATCTCGCCCGTCGAGTACAGCTTGCGGGCTTCCCACACGAAGGTGCCCGAGCCGGCGAGGCGGCCTCGCCAGTAGCCGTCGAGCATCGGCCCGCCGTTGAGGGCGATGGCGGGCAGATCGACGGTGACGGCGCCCATGATCATCGCCGGCGTGGTCTTGTCGCAGCCGGTGGTCAGCACCACGCCGTCGATCGGGTAGCCGTACAGCACCTCCACCAGGCTCAGGTACTGCAGGTTGCGATCGACCGCTGCGGTCGGGCGCTTGCCGCTTTCCTGGATGGGGTGGACCGGGAACTCCAGCGCGATGCCGCCGGCCTCGCGGATGCCTTCGCGCACGCGCCGGGCGAGATCGACGTGGATGCGGTTGCAGGGCACCAGGTCGCTGCCGGTCTGCGCGATGCCGATGATGGGCTTGCCCGAGCGCAGCTCGGCGGCGCCGATCCCGAAGTTGGTGTAGCGCTCGATGTGCAGCGCCGTCGAGCCCGCGTCCTCGCGGTCGTCGAACCAGGCGCGGCTGCGCAGTCGCGGTTTGTCGTTGCCGGCCATCTCCAGACCCCTTTGGTGTGTGGTTCTCGAATCGAAGGGCCAAGCATGCCACGTCGCGCCGGCGCTGTGTCAACGCGCGCTCTCGCGTCGCAGCCTGGCGTCAGAGCGGCTTGCCCGGGGTTGCCGGATGGCGCGGCGTGCCTCAGCCACCCGGCGGCGGCTGTGCGATCCACGGCGCCACCGCCTCCCAGGCGCGCGCGAGCTGCAACAGGTCGCGCTCGGCGAGGTGGCGGGCGATGACCTGGATGCCCATCGCCCGTCCCCGGGGATCGAACCCGGCCGGCAGGTTGACCACCGGGCACCCGGCCAGCGTCGCGGGAATCACGACCTCCATCCAGCGGTGATAGGTGTCCATGCTCACACCGGCGATCTCGACCGGCCAGTGCGTGCGCTTGTCGAAGGCGAACACCTGGGCGCTCGGCAGCGCCACGAAATCGTAGCGCGCGAACAGCGCGTCGAGCGCGCGATACCAATCCGAGCGCGCAGCGGAGGCGCGGTAGACGTCGAGCGCCGACAACCGCAGGCCGCCCTCGATCTCCCAGCGGGCTTCGGGCTTCAGCAACGCCCGCCGTTCCGGATCGGCGTACAAGGGGTGCAGGCTGCCGCACACCAGCCAGTGACGCAACGTGAGCCAGGTCTCCCAGAGCCGCTGCGGCGAAAAATCGGGCCCGGCCTGCTCGACGATCACGCCGAGGTCGTCGAAGCGGCGCAGGGCTTCGCCGCACAGCCCCGCGATGCCGGGCTCGAGCGGCAGGTGAGCGTTCCAGTCGCCCATCCAGGCCAGGCGCTTGCCGGCGACAGCGTCGGCCTGCGGCGCGGCGAGCACGGCCGGTTCGGCGGCGATCGACAGCGGCGAGCCCCGGTGGTAGCCGGCCTGGGTGGCGAGCAGCAGTGCGACATCCGCGGCCCGGCGCCCGATCGCCCCGGTGCAGCTCAGCTGCTGCAGGTACAGCTCGCCCTCCCCGTCGCCGGGCACCCGGGCGTAGGACGGGCGGAACCCGAACAGGTTGTTGAAGGCCGCGGGGTTGCGCAGCGAGCCCATCATGTCGCTGCCGTCGGCCACCGGCAGCAGGCGCATCGCCACGGCCGCCGCCGCGCCGCCGCTGCTCCCCCCGGCGGTCAGATCCGGGGCGTAGGCGCACCCGGTGGCACCGAACACCGGGTTGTAGGTCTGCGAGCCGAGGCCGAACTCCGGGGTGTTGGTCTTGCCGATCACGATCGCCCCCGCGCGCCGGGTACGCGCCACGAACGGCGCGTCGCGCCGGGCGATCTGGCCTGCGAATAATGGCGAGCCCTGCGTGGTGCGCAGACCCTGCGCGTCGGCGAGATCCTTGATCGCCTGCGGGATCCCGTGCAGCCAGCCGAGGTAGCGGCCGCGCGCGAGGTGAGTGTCGCAGGCGCTCGCCTCTCGCAGGAGGACCTCGGGGTCGCGCAGCGAGACGATCGCGTTGACGCGCGGATTGTGGGTTTCGATCCGTTCGAGGTAGGCCTGCATCACCTCACGGCAGGACACCCGCCGGGCGCGGATCGCCGCGGACAGCCGGTGGGCAGCCATGTCCACGATGTCGTCGGCGTCGATCGCGTGGTTCAAGGAACGGTTCTCGTCAGGGCGCGCGTGTGCGAAGCGCGACGTTCACACCTGCCCCCGGCGCTGTCAACGTTGACCTGCCGCCCGCGGCACCCGACCATGGCCGCCACGCCGCAGGGCCGTCGTTGGGGAGATTCGCATGGGGACCGACATACTGCTGCTGCACCCGGGGGCGATGGGCGTCTCGCTGGGTGCTGCGTTGCGAGCCAACGGCCACCGCGTGTCGTGGGTATCCACGGGGCGCAGCGCGCACACGCGCGCCCGGGCCGACGGGGCAGGCCTGGCGGAGACGGTGGACCTGCGCACCGCGCTCGCGCAGGCCGAACACGTGATCTCCGTGTGCCCGCCGGCGGCGGCGCTCGATTTGGCGCGCGAGGTGGCCGGTCATGGCTTTCGCGGCACCTATGTCGACGCCAACGCGGTGTCGCCCGCCACCGCCCGGCGCGTAGCGGCGGTGATCGGCGAGGGGTTCGTCGACGGCGGCATCATCGGCCCGCCCGCCGTGCGCGCCGGCGAGACGCGCCTGTACCTCGCCGGCGAGCGCGCCGCGCTCGCCG
>JBFJWO010000477.1:0-4071 GCA_041623575.1 Gammaproteobacteria bacterium | reverse complement strand
CGCCACAGTGCAGCCAGGGTGCGCACGCCCGCCTCGCGGTCGGGGTAGCGCCCGAGGCGCCACCAGTCGCGTTCCTGCGCGCACTTGAACAACAACCCGAAACCTTCGCCGTGCGCCTCGGCGACCAGTCGGTAGTTGCGCAGGAACACGCCGTCTCGCAGCAGCGCGGTGCTGAGGTCGCGCCGCAGGGCCGGGATTGCCGCCAGGCGTTCGCGTTCGCCGCCCTCGTCGGCGTCGGCCAGGTCGACGCTCGCGAACGTCTCCCATTCGCCGCTCTCGCGCCCGCCCTCCACGAGGTCCAACGCCTCGGTGCCCTGGTAACGCGCCCTGAAGCCCCCTTCGCCGCCGTGCTCCAGCAACGTCAGCCCGACCGCCGGCAACGCCGCGCACAGGCGTCTCGCGCCGAGGCTGTCGAAGCCGAGCAGCAGCGCCACGCGCCGGTGCAGCCCGGACACGTTGTCGGTGTCCCAGTACCCGGCGGTGTAGTCGAAGCCCCCGGCGCGGTCGCGGCCGAGGGTCACGACCCGGTCTAGGAACCGGGTCTTGTTCTCCAGCACCGCGGCGCGAGACGCGCGCGCGTCACGGTAGAAATCGTAGTGCTGCAACGACGTCTGCGTGAACTGCTCGCCGTACAGGGCGAGCAGGTAGTCGAGCACGCGGTTGTGGCGTTCCAGCGGGTCGTCGATGCTGGCCGTGACCTGCTCGAGCAGCGCCGGGGCGTCGCTCGGATAGATCGCCGCTAGGTCCGCGATGCCGGCCTCCTGCAGCGACTGGCAGGCATAGGAGTGGGTGCGCGGCGGGTGCGCGCGGTAGAGCGTTTTCAGGCCCTGCGTCTGCGCGCAGAAGTTCGCCATCAGCTGCTCGAACAGCAGCAGGTAGGCTTTCAGTTGCCGCGCCCGGGCCATCGCCGCCGGCCCCGCCGAAGGCGGCACGCCCTCTTCGTTGATCCCGTAGGCGCGCGGAAACTGCCCCTGCACGGACGCGTAGCGGCCCGGGTCGCGATAGCGCCCGCGCGGCGGCGCGAACACGCTGTCGACGTCCTGCAAGGTGCGCCGGTTGGTGCGATCGCGAAAGCGCAGTTCCTCGTAGCGCGCCCGCAACAGGTCGGGCGGCACCTCGATCTCCCGGCCCCGACGGATCAGCCTGACACCGGCCGCGGGCGGCGCGCCCGGCGTCTCGTCCCACGGCACCCGGATGCCGGGTGCGCTGAGCGGGAGATCGCACGGCAGCGTCTCGACCGCGACGCCGTCCCGGACCGCCTGCAGCGTGACGATACGGCGGATCCCGGGCACGCCGCGAACGACGGTGAACAGCTCGCTCACCGGGATCTCCGCCGGGTCTCGTCCCAGTTCCCCGTCGCGCACCACGCCGTGGCGTACGCCCGGTCCGGAGAAGATCTCCTCCGGCGTGCGCCCGGCCGCGGCCTCCTCGGCCAGCGGGTAGCGACGTACCGCGCCCTGGACGTAGCGGGCGCAGGCGTAGTAGACGTCGGCCAGGATGTCGGCGGGAAACCGCGTCCCCTCGGTCTCGCACGCGCCCCGCAGCCGGTAGCCGACCTGCTCGGTCATCGCCACCGGCAATGCGTCCTCGCACAGGTTGCGCTGGGCGAGATACTCGGCGCGCACCTGCGCGCGAGCCCGCGCCGGGTCGGGCGTGTCGTCGGGCAGGCGGGCCGTGATCTGGTAGAGGCCACCCGGGCGGGCCCTCAGCCACACGTTGTCGAGTTCGCTCACCCGGTCGAGGATGAGCTTGCGGTAATCGGCCACGGTCGTCGGGCGGCAGGGGAAGATCTCCTGCGGCGGGTACAGGGCCTGCGCGGGAAGGTCGATCGTCCCGTCGACGCCGGCGAGCAGGTCCGCGACGTCGAGACCGGCCCGCTGATGCAGGTCGGTCAGCGCGTAACACAACTGCTCGAGGATGGTGACGCCCGGGTCGTGCAGGTTGTAGTCGGTCCACGACTCACCGCACAACGCCTGCAGGCGCTCGATTCCCTCGCGGCGCAGTTGCGCAAAGCCGTGGGGTTGCTCGCCGGCGAGGCGGCGGATGCTCATGTCATTCACGGCGGGCGCCCCCGGGCCGCGCGTCGGATCGCACCGTCGTCGCCCCTGCGCGCGGTGTCATTCGCCGAGACCGGTCATGTCGTCGAACCACAGGCGCGTGAGGTGGAAACGGATCGGGGTGTTGCCGCCGTAGTCGCACTGCGAACGGATCTCGAGCTGGTACTCGCGGCGCTTACCCGCGCCCTGCCGCTCCTTCGGGAAAGCCCATCGCAGGCCGAGCCGCTGGTCGCGGGACATGTAGTAGGCGTGCGTGCAGCGGATACGGTTCTTGCGGCCGAACAGGTTGAACGCGGGCCAGGCGGTCGGGTTGAACGCGTTCACGGCGATCGCGTGCATCAGCGCGTAGCCCTTGCCGGGGTTGCCGGCCCCGGCTACGACTTCGAACGCCTGGCAGCCCTGCAACCCGGTCAGGATCGGCTGCCACTTGCCGTTCGCCAGCACCCCCCCGGCCGGCACCGTCTCGACACCCAGGCGCCCGCTGGAGCGCACCTCGCCGGCCACGTCGAGCGCGTGCGCGGGCTCGGCGAGGTTGATGCCGACCCGCCCCTGGGGGGCGAACGACAGCACCGCGGCATCTTCTTCCTCGGCACCGTGCGGGCGCCCGAACACGAGGTTCTCCTCGCCGGCCTGCGCGCCGTCTCGCGAACGAAAGGCCAGGCGCCACAGCGGCGCGAAATTGATGTTGCGAAAGAAACTGATGAGGCTGTCGCCGGTGCCCAGCGGCGCGACCTTGAAGCCGTGCTGCTCGGACTTGCTGAAGCCCTCGTCCTCCATGTTGAGGTTGGAGTCGATGAGGTCCTGGAAGTGGTCCTCCGACGGCAGTCGGCCGGCGGCGAAGTATTTCCGGAGCGTGTTTCTGCCTTGTTTCATGGCGCGGGTTCTTGTCGATGGTAGTGGGTGCCGACGATGAACGTGCTGCCCACGCGCAGGCGGCCGATGCCGGAGTTGCGCGCGGTGCCGGGGTCGGCGGGGGCGAGTTCTTCGAGCCCGTGCGGGCCGAGTGGCAACACCAGGCTCCAGGGGTAGCGCGGGCGCACCTGCTCGGCCGCCTCGCGCGCCACCAGCGCTCGACGCGGGCCGGGCTCGCCGAACCGATCGATCACGTAGTACTGCAACGCGTCCGTGGGCGCGGCCTCGATGCGCGCGTGCAGGCCACCGTCGACGGTGCTCGCCGTGACTTCCTCGCCGGTGCGGGGGTTGACGATGCAGAGCGATGCCGGCGGCTGCACGACGCCCGCCGTGACGGTCAACTCGACAGCGCCGTCGGGCGCGCGCTCGGCGAACACCAGCCGGGCGGTGTCGCGCAACTGGTGGAGTTCCCCGCCGTAGCGCGTGACGTGCAGCATGGAGATAGCGGCCACGGCGTCGACGTAGTCGAGGCCGCCGACCTGGGTCTGCAGGTCCTCGCGGCGCAGGCGCCAGCCGAACACCGCCCCGGTGCGCGGCTCGCGCCAGGGCGAGAGGTAATCGTCGATGCTCTGCTGCAGCCGCACTCGCGACAACCCGCTGTCGGCACCGGCGACGAAGCGCACCGCGCAGCGGACCTGGATACGATCGTACACGGGGTTGCGCACTTCGAGGGAGACGAACCGCGAGGCGCGCGCGGCCACGAAGTCGCGAATGCGCGTGAGCTCCACGCTGTTTACGCGCACCTCCGCACCGGCCTCGCACGCGGGCGGCGCACGGGGCACCACGACCAGCAGCACGTGGCCGGGCCGCGCCCGACCCGGGTCTGCGTAGACCGTGGCGGGGAAACACTTCACCTTCGAGATGTCGGGAAACTGCTCGAGCACGATGCGCTCGTAGTCCCACGGCGCCGAGGCCCGCTGCTTGTGGCGCAGTCGCTCGCTGACGCGCCTGCGCAACTCGGTACGCCCTTCGGGCGGGCGGCCACCGAAAAACGCACCCGCCTGGCGCAGCGCGCCCAACCCCGGCAGCGGCGACAGGCTGCTCCAGGTCTCGCTGGGAGCGGCCTCGTCGAAGGCTTCGAGGTCCGGCGCGCCGGCCTCGG
>JBFJWO010000476.1:0-4077 GCA_041623575.1 Gammaproteobacteria bacterium | reverse complement strand
TCGTCGGCGTCGTCGTCGGCGATGTGGATGCGCGTCGCGCTCACGGATACACCTCTTTTGATAAAGACTCCGGCAGGCCTCCCGGCTCGCCCGATTCGCCTTCGGCGCGTCGTGCCCGCCTGCCAAACGGGCGCGCCCCGCTCCGCGGGCCCTGCGCCGTCGTGCCACGGTCGCAACGCCGGTGGGCTGCCCGTCACCGCCACTAGCGGCACGGAGCGGGCGGAACTTGAACCCCGAGCCGGGCAGGTGCTCCCCGGAGCGCTCGCAGCGTACAATCGCGGCGCACCCTGTCGCTGGCGTGCGGCACGGGCAGACCCGCCCTGGAACCGAGGCCCGGAACACCCCCGGATGATCGATCAGCCCTGCCCTACCCGCCCGTCCCCGCCGGCCGGCCGCTCCGCCCGTGCCTGAGCTGGACTGGCTGGTGATCGCCTGGTGCACGCTCGCCCTGCTCCTCGGCGGCACCATCAAGGGTACGCTCGGCATCGGCACACCGCTGCTGACCGTGCCGATGATGGCCATGGTGCTGCCGGTGCACCTCGCCGTGACCCTGATGGCGGTGCCGCTGGTGCTCGCCAACGGTTGGCAGGCCGTGCACGCCGGCAACGGCCACTATGTCGCGCGGCGCTTCTGGCCGGTGTTTGCCGCGATTCTCGCGGGCACCTACGCCGGCGCGAAGATCCTGTCGGTGATCGAGGCGGCGCCGCTGCTGATCACCGTCGGCGCGCTGGTGCTGGCGTTCACGGTCCTGCAGTACGCCCAGCCCGACCTGCGCCTGCCGCCCCGCTTCGAGCGCGGCGCCGGCGTCGGTTTCGGGCTGCTGGGCGGGCTGGTGGGTGGTCTGTCGTCGATGTTCGGCCCGCCCCTGATCCTCTACCTGGTTTCGCTGCACCTGGACAAGGCCCGGTTCGTCGGCGCCATCAGCTTCCTGTACGTGAGCGCCGTGTTCCCGTGGGCGATCACGCTGGCCGTGCTCGGGATCCTGGACGCGCGCACGGCACTGTGGTCGGCGGTGGCCGCCGTGCCGGTGATGCTCGGCGTGCTGCTCGGGACGAGGCTGCGCGCGCGCGTCGCCGAAGCGCAGTTCCGCCGTTTCGTTCTGGTGATTCTGCTGCTCTCGGGCTCGGCGATGCTGTGGCGCGGGTTGAGCGCTTAGGCGCCGGCTCGCGCGCGCGCCTCGATTGCGCTAACGTCGCGACGACCGGCTCGCGCCGGCCGGACTGCCGGCAATGTGCCGCGCACCCCGCTCGCCGGCGTCCCGGGTGAGCACGTCCAACGCCAGCGGAAACGCCATGACCACCGTCTACAACATCGGTTCCATCAATATCGATCATCGCTACGCGCTCGAGCATTTCCCCGCGCCCGGCGAGACGCTTGCGGCCAGCGCCTATACGCGTTCGCTCGGCGGCAAGGGCTGCAATCAGTCAGTGGCGCTGGCACGGGCCGGGGCGCACGTCGCGCACGTCGGCGCCATCGGGCCCGGCGACGAGTGGATCGAGGACACCCTGCGCGCGGAGGGCATCGACACCCGCCATGTCGCACGCATCTCCACCGAGACCGGTCACGCCATCGTGATGGTCGAGCGCAGCGGCGAGAACAGCATCCTCATCCACCCGGGCGCCAACCGTGCGCTGAGCGCCGAGCAGGTCGAAAGCGCGTTGCGTTCGGCGAGTCCGGGCGACTGGGCGCTGTGCCAGTGCGAGACCAACCGCGTCGGCGAAACGCTGTCCCTGGCGCGCGAACTCGGGCTGCGCACAGCCTTCAATCCCGCGCCTTTCAGTGCCGCGGTGGTCGCGGACCTGCCAGGCCTGGACCTGCTGGTCGTCAACGCGCTGGAAGCCGACAGCCTGGCGCGCGCGCTCGGCTGCGCGGTCGAAGCGATCCCGGTCGCTATGCTCGTGGTCACCCGCGGTGGCGACGGTTGCAGCACCTATTGCGACGGACAGCGCCTCGATGTCCCGGCATTCCCCGTGGTCGCGACCGATACCACTTGCGCGGGCGATACCTTTATCGGCTATGCGCTGGCGGGCCTCGCCGCCGGCGCCGACCTGGCGGCGACGCTGCGCCTCGCCTCGGCGGCGGCGGCTATCTGCGTGACCCGCCCCGGTGCTGTGGACGCCATTCCTGCCCGCGCCGAGGCGGTCCGTCTTGCCGCGGGGGCGAGCGGTACCTGAACCCGCACGCGCTCCCGCCACCCTAGGAATATTCGCCCCGGTGTGCGATCCTCGTGCCCCTGCGTGGGACACGAGGTGTGTCCGGCCGTAGCGAAAGCGACGGCCGCAGCGAAGCGGAGTTCGGTCCGGGATGCGGGCCAGCCATTGGGCACGCTCGATGACTGCGAATGGAATCAGCACAGACGGCGAGCAAGCGACCGCGAGCGGCGCGGCGCCACGCAGTGCATCGTTACAGGAACGGGCCGCCAGGGACCTCGCCGCACGCTCTCTGTTCGGCAGCTTCGTGTACCCGGCACTGTTCCTGATCGTGCTCGGGTTCACCACGTTCTACCAGGACCACCCCACGATCGCCGGCGCCCTGTTCCTGGTGCTGCTGGTCGCGTGCGCGGCCCGCACCGCTCTCATTCGCGGCTTCGATCGGTTCTACGCCCGCAGCCCGCGTTTCTGGCCCATCGCCTTCGGCGCTTCCACGCTGACCTTCGCCGCCGCCTGGGGGCTGTTCACCATGCTGGCGCTGATTTTCTACGAATGGCGCTGGAACTCGATGATCGTGCTGCTCGCGAACGCCGGTATCGTCGCCGGCGCCGTGACGACGCTCACCATCTATCGCAACGTCGCGCTCGGTCACCTGGTGTTGATGATCGTTCCCACCGTGCTCGCCGCGGCGATCGCCGAGGCGGAGCTGATCTTCGCGGTGGTCCCGATGTTCACGCTCTACCTGCTGTTTCTGCTGCGCGTGGCGGTGCGCCTCAACCGGGAGTACTGGGAGGCTGCGTCGAACACGGTACTGCTGCAGGAGCACGCCGCCGACCTCGAGGCGGCCAACCGCGAACTCGAGGCTTTCGCCTATTCGGTGTCGCACGACCTGCGCTCGCCGCTGCGCAGCATCAACGGCTTCAGCCAGATCCTGCTGCAGGAAGCCCACGACAAGCTCGACCCCCGCGCACGCGGGCATCTGCAGCGGGTGTGCGACGCCGCCGCGCAGATGGACAAGCTGATCGAGGACCTGTTGATGCTCTCGCGCGTGTCGCGCTGCGGCTTCAACCGCCAACCGGTGAACCTGAGCGGCACGGCCCTGAGCATCGTCAACCGCCTGCGCGAAAGCGAGCCCGAACGCGACATCAGCGTCAGTGTGGAGCCCGGTCTCGAGGTGAGCGGCGACGGTGCGCTGCTCGACGTCGCGATGCGCAACCTCATCGACAACGCCTGGAAGTACACCGCCCCCCGCGCGAACGCGACGATCGAGATCGGCCGCACGAAAGCCACCGCGCCCGACGACGAAGCCGAAGTCTATTACGTGCGCGACAACGGCGTCGGCTTCGACATGAAATACTCCGACCGGCTGTTCCAGCCCTTCCAGCGACTGCACAGCAGCGCCGAGTTCCCGGGTAACGGTGTGGGGCTGGCCACCGCGCAACGGGCGATCGAACGCCACGGCGGGCGGCTGTGGGCCGAGGCCGGCAAGGGGCTCGGGGCGACGTTCTATTTTTCGGTCGGCCGCTGAGCGTGCTCGACGCCGCCCCGCGGCGCACGCTCAGCCCGTATTGCGCATGCCTGCCGCGATCGCGTTGATGGTTCGCAGCAACGGCCCGAGCATCGCCGTATGGGCCGCCTCGCCGTCGGCTTCCCGGTGGCGGCGCAGCAATACGATCTGGATGTGGTTGAGCGGGTCGAGGTACGGGCGGCGCCTGGCTAGCGACAGCGCAAGGCGCGGGCTCTCGCTGAGCAGTTCGCCGCTCCCGCACACCGCGAGCACCTCACGCACGCTGAGCAGGTACTCGTCGCGGATCATGCGGTAGATCCGCCGGTTGCGCGGCGTGTCGCCGGCGAGCGCGGCGTACTCGCCGGCGGTGTCGAGATCGGCCTTGGCCAGCGCCATCTGCGTGTTCTCCAGCAACGTGCG
>JBFJWO010000475.1:0-4083 GCA_041623575.1 Gammaproteobacteria bacterium | reverse complement strand
GGTCGCGCCGACATGGTGTGCTTTACCGGCTCGGTGGCCGGTGGGCGCGAGATGGAGCGCAACGCCGCGGGGCGTTTCAACCCGGTCGGGCTCGAGCTCGGCGGTAAGGATCCGGCTTACGTACGCGCCGACTGCAATCTCGCTCACGCCATCGAGAACGTCACAGACGGCGCGTTCTTCAACTCCGGCCAGTCGTGCTGCGCCATCGAGCGCGTCTACGTCGCCGAGCAGGTCTACGACGATTTTCTCGCCGGCGTGGTCGACCTCGCCGGGCAGTACGTGCTGGGCAACCCGCTGGAGGAAGCGACGACGCTCGGCCCGCTGGTGAAGCCGGCGGCGGCCGATTTCGTGCGCGCGCAGATCGAGGCGGCCGTGCGCGCCGGCGCCACCGCCCACATCGACGCCGCGCGCTTCGACCGGGACGCGCCCGGTTCCGCCTACCTCGCGCCGCAGGTGCTGAGCGGCGTCGATCATTCGATGGCGGTGATGACCGAGGAGACCTTCGGGCCCGTGGTCGGGATCATGAAGGTCTCGGGCGACGAGCAGGCGCTGGCGCTGATGAACGATTCGGACCTGGGGCTGACGGCGGCGATCTGGACCGAAGACGTCGAGGCCGCCGAGGCACTCGGCGCGCGGCTCGAGACCGGCACCGTGTTCATGAACCGCTGCGATTACCTCGACCCGGCGCTCGCCTGGACCGGGGTCAAGAACACCGGGCGCGGCTGCACGCTCTCGCCCCTGGGTTACGCCGCGCTCACGCGCCCGAAGAGCTTCCACCTGCGCACGCAGACCGGCTAGGCGCGCGCCGTCACGCACGACCCGGAGCCCTTCGATGTACCTGCCCGAGCATTTCGCCGAGAGCGACGAGCAGACCCTGCTCGCGCACATCGATCGCCATCCGTTTGCGACGCTGGTCAGCGTTGCCGACGGCACCCCGTTCGCTAGCGCGCTGCCGTTGTTGCTGGATCGCAACGAGCACGCCCTCTACGGGCACTTCGCCGGCGCCAACCCGCACGCGACGTCGTTGTTCGAGGCCGGCGAGTGCGTGGCGATCTTCCACGGCCCGCACGCCTATATCTCGCCGCGCTGGTACGTGAACCCCAACGTGCCGACGTGGAACTACACCCTGGTGCAGGCCCGCGGCCATGCCGAGCGCCTCGACAAGGCGGCCCTGCGCCGCCTTCTCGAACGCTTGACGGCGCGCTTCGAGGACCCGGTCGACCCCTGGTCGCTCGCCGAGCTGCCCGAGCGCCAGGTGGCCGCGATGCTGCGCGCGATCGTGGGCTTTCGCCTGCCGATCGCTACCTTGCAGGGCAAGTACAAGCTCGGTCAGAACCGCACCCCGGAGGACGTGCGCGGCGCCGCGCAGGCGCTCGCCGAGCGGGGCGATCACGACACCGCGGCACTGATGCTGGCGGCGCTGGACGCCGAGTGACCGAGGCGACGTGACCGGGCGCTACCTCGCCGACCTCACCTGGCAACAGGTGCAAGCGCTGCTCGACGAGGACCGAGTGCTGGTCCTGCCGCTCGGCGCGGGGGCCAAGGAGCACGGCCCGCACCTGCGCCTCGACAACGACCGGGTGCTGGCCGAGTATTTCGCCGAGCGCCTGCGCGCGGTCGAGGACGTGCTGGTGCTGCCGACGCTGGTCTATCACTACTACCCGGCGTTCACCGACTACCCGGGCTCGGTGAGCCTCGAGCGCGCGACCGCCGCGGACCTGACGTTGGAAGTCTGCGCATCGCTCGCCGCCCACGGCGCGCGGCGGTTCTATTGCCTCAACACGGGCTTCTCGACGCTGCAGCCGCTCGGCGAGGTGGCCGAACGCCTCGCCGCGGTGGGCAGCCTGTTCGCTTTCACCGACCTCCCGGCGCTGCTGGAGCCGGTCGCCGCGCAGATCGGCGAGCAGGTCGGAGGCACCCACGCCGACGAAGTGGAGACTTCGATGATGCTGCACATCGCGCCGGAGCGCGTGGACATGCGCCTCGCCGTGTGCGACTACCACCCGGGGCGTGGCCTGAGCCGGCGCCCGGTGCCCGGCAAGGCGTGGTCGGCGAGCGGCGTCTACGGCGACGCGACGCTCGCGAGCAGGGCCAAGGGCGAGCGCTTCGTGGCCGCCGTCGAGGCCGGGATCGCCCGCGATGTTGGAATGCTGCGCGCCGCGCGGCTACCATCGCGCCTGTGAAAGTCATCGGCCTGATCGGCGGCATGAGCTGGGAGTCCACCCAGCTCTATTACCGCATCGTGAACGAGGAGGTGCGCCGCCGCCTGGGCGGGCTGCACTCCGCGCGTTGCCTGCTGTACTCGGTGGACTTCGCTGAGATCGAGGCGCTGCAGCACGCGGGCCGGTGGCAGCGCGCGAGCGAGATCATGATCGATGCCGCCGCCCGCCTGCGGGCCGGAGGCGCCGAGTGCGTGGTGATCTGCACCAACACCATGCACCGGATGGCCGACGAGGTGGCCGCCGCGGTGCCGCTGCCGCTGCTGCACATCGCCGATGCGACCGCGTCGAGCGTGCGCGCGGCGGGCATCGCGCGGGTGGGGCTGCTGGCCACGGCTTTCACCATGGAGCAGGACTTCTACCGCGGGCGGCTCGAGCGCCGGCACGGCCTGCAGGTGCTCGTCCCCGAGGCCGGGGAGCGCGAGACCGTGCACCGCGTGATCTACGAGGAGTTGTGCCGGGGCGAGGTGCGGGACGAATCCCGCGACGCCTATCGCGCCATCATTCGCCGGCTCGAGGAACGCGGCGCCGAGGGCATCGTGCTCGGCTGCACGGAGATCACCCTGCTGGTGGGCGCGGCCGATTGCCGGGTGCCGGTGTTCGACACCACCGCGCTGCATGCCACCGCGGCGGTGGATTTCGCGCTCGGCGCGCAGGCCGGTGCGCGGGTCGCGTGACGATGCTGCTCGGCATCCTCAAGTGCGACCACGTGCGCGAGCACCTGCGCCCGCGCTTCGGCGACTACCCCGACATGTTCCAGGCGTTGCTCACCGAGGCCGACCCGGGTTTGCGGTTTCGCGTCTACGACGCGGAGAACGGCGAGCTACCCGGCGCGCTCGACGAATGCAATGCCTACCTGCTCACCGGCAGCCGCTGGGGCGTCTATGATGACCACGGCTGGATCGACGCGCTGAGCGGGTTCCTGCGCCGCGCGCACGTCGCCGGCACCCGCATCGTCGGCATCTGCTTCGGCCACCAGTTGCTGGCCGAGGCGCTCGGCGGGCGGGCCGAGAAATCGAACCGTGGCTGGGGCGTCGGCGTGGCCGGCGCGCAGATGTGCCAGACACGGGCGTGGATGGAGCCGGCGCTCGACGAACTCTCGCTGATCGTGAGCCACCAGGACCAGGTGACCGAGATGCCGCCGGGCGCCGAGTGCCTCGGCGGCAGCGAGTTCTGCCCCTACGCCGTGATGAGCATCGGCGACAACGTGCTGAGCTTCCAGGGCCACCCGGAGTTCAGCCACGAGTTGTCGCGGGCGTTGATCGAGATGCGCGAGGACACGCTCGGGCCGGAGGTCGCCGCCGCCGGTTACGCCTCGCTCGCGACCCCGACGCAGGAGCGCACGGTGGCCGCCTGGATCGTGCGCTTCCTCCGGGACGGCACGTGAGCGAGACAGACGGCTACTACGCCGTGATCTTCACCTCGCGCCAGTCGGCCAACACCGCCGGGTACGACCAGGCCGCCCGGCGCATGGAGGAACTGGCCGCCCTGCAACCGGGCTTCCTCGGCATCGATTCGCTGCGCGACGCCTCGGGAAAGGGCATCACTGTGTCCTACTGGGAGGACCTGGAGTCGATCCGCGCCTGGAAGAACGAGGTCGAGCATTTGCAGGCGCAACGGCTCGGGCGCCGGCGCTGGTACGCCGAGTATCACCTGCGCGTGTGCCGGGTCGAGTACGAGTACCGTCACAGCCGCGAGGGAGGTTCGCGTTGAGTCCCGAGGAACACATTCAGCGGGCCGCGGCGGCGCTGGCCGATGCCGACAGCCTGGACGAGATCGACCGCCTGCTGGGCGATCTCGAGTTCGTCTACCAGGCCCTGCAACCCGAACTGCAGGAAGTGGCCTCCGGGCTGATCGAGCAGCT
>JBFJWO010000474.1:0-4093 GCA_041623575.1 Gammaproteobacteria bacterium | reverse complement strand
TCGCCCGTCTCGCCGACCAGCGCCAGCGAGGCGACGGCCAGCGCTAGCAGCGCCATGCCCCGGTAACCCGCGCCGCCCCGCGGCGCGTAGTGCCCGACGATCAGCGCCAGCGCAGCCCCCGGCAGGACCACGAAGAACGCCGTCCAGGCGTCCCAGACCGGGAACACGAAGGCCAGCGCGGCGAGCACCCAGGCGAGCGACAGGCACAGCGTCGCCAGCGCGCGGCAGGTCTCGGCGAACCAGCGGGCCGTGGCCGAGCGCGCCAGCCAGAGCCCCAGCAGCCCGGCGCTGGCCAGCACCCCGATACCGAAAGTGATGGCGTCGACGTAGAAAGCCGTGCGCACGGCGGCGATCAGCAGCGGCATGGCGAACATCGCTCGCACCGCCTGGCCCTCCCAGGTACGGGCGGCCGGGTTGCGCGCGAACACGTAGCGTTCGGCCAGCAGCAGGCCCGCGCCCAGCAGGGCCAGCACGGCGACGCCGCCGAAGGAGTCGCGCGCCGGCGACAGCAGCAGCAGGCCCGCGGTCGCGTAGTACGCCGTCAGCCGCGCGCTGTGCTCACGCATCAGCACGCGGAAACCCATCCAGGCACTCGGTATCAGCACCAGCAGGCTTGCCAGCGCCACGGCGACGAGCTGCCCGGCGTCGACGCCGGCGGCCTGGAACATCGACGGCACCGGGCTCTGCCCGCCGACCCACAGCTCGTGCAGCATGCCGCCGAGCTGCGCCGCCTGCACGGGCACCATGGCCGCGGCCAGCGCGAAGAACAGCCGCGCGCCGCGCCGGTCGCCGAACGCGTAGAGGCTGAGCAGACCGCCGCCGGCGAGCGCCGCGGTAAAGCCCACGTAGAACCAGTTGCGCAAAGCGAGCGCGATGGCGTCGAAGCCCTGGAACATGAACACCACCGCAGCCAGCACGGTCGCGGAGGTGCCCAGCACGCGCAGCAGCGCGCCGATGTCGATGGCGTTAGTGGCCACGGCTGGCGTCGCCGGCGCGCGGTCGTCGGTGTACTCGAGCGTGTCGTTCATGTCGGAATCTCCCCTTGATCGATACGGAACAGGATCGAAAGGCGGGCCGCCGGCGCCGTGCCCGGCAGCCCGCCCGGCCCGCTACTCAGGCCGAGTGCCCCGGGTCCCGGCGCCCCTGTCGCCAGGCCGCCAGCTCCTCGCGCACGGCGGCCTCCTCTTCCTCGGCGTCGAACTCGGCGCTCAGCGGGTCGCTGGGCGCGCGGGGGCTCTCGCCCAGGTACTCGTCGCGGGTCACCTGGGTCTCCCAGCGCTCGAAGACCGCCTCGGCCGAGGCGGCCGACTCGACGGTCGAGCTCTGGCGCAGGGCGTCGGCGCGCGCGCCCCGGGAGCTCAACAGGGTCTTCTTCAGCTCCAGCTCGCCGAGGCGAACCTCGACGTCGCGCAGTTCCCGCTCCAGGTCGCGGCGCGTCGCGCGATGCTCGCCGACCAGTTTCTCGAAGCGCTCCGCCCGCGCGCGCGCTTCGCGGGCCCGGCGCGCGCACTCGATGCCGCGGGCCTCGTCCTGGTCGGCGACTTTGAGTGCCCGCTCGCGCCAGCGTGCCTGCTCGGCGAGAGCCTCGTCCTGCTGCGCGGCCAGGCGCGCGATCTGGCCGTCCACCCGGCCGAGTTGCACCTTGAGCCGCGCGGCCTTGCCGCGGATGTCGTCGAGCACCGCCGCCGCCACGGCCTCGTGGTTCTCGACCTGCTCGACGAACCCGTCGAAGCCGGCGCTGACGGTGGCAAACAGTCGTTTGATACTGCGCATGTCGGTCTCCTTAATTGAACGTTGTTTAGTTTCGGTGCCGAGAATAACTGAACAACGTTCATAAAACAATCCCTTTCTACGTCCCTACCGTCCGTTTTAGCTTAGTCGAATAAAAACAACAGCTTGGGTCAGATAGACGGCCGGGGCCGGCGTGTGGAGCGCCGCGCGCGCCCGCCGTTTCCACCGCCGGCCGCCCGGGCGGTCGACAGCGGGCCGAGCTGCGCGGCGATCTCGGCCAGGCTGGGCGGTGCCCCGCGACGATGGCTCTCCAGTGCCGCGCGCATGGCACGCAGGTGGGTGGGTGTGGTGCCGCAGCACCCGCCGATCACCCGGGCGCCGGCGTCATAGGCGAGGCAGGCGTAGCGCGCCATCAGTTCCGGCGTGCCGTCGTAGACGATTTCCCCGTCGACGTAGCGGGGGATCCCGCAGTTGCCCTTGGCCACGAACACGCCTTCGCGGGTAGCGCCTTCGGTCATGCCGAGCACCGAGGCGACGAGGTCCGCGGCGCCCGTGCCGCAGTTCGCACCGCAGGCCACCGGCGGGTGCTCGGCGGCGAGCGCCGCCGCCAGCGCCTCCGCCGGCGTCACCCCCATCATGGTGCGCCCGTTGGTGTCGAAGCTGAGCGTGCACACGACCGCCAGCCCGCTCGCGCCCGCCCCGGCCAGCGCGGCACCGAGTTCCTCGCGCGAAGACATGGTCTCCACCCACAGGATGTCGGCGCCGCCCGCGGCCAGGGCACGGGCCTGCTCGGCGAACGCGTCGGCTGCATCGGCGTACGCCAGCGCGCCCAACGGGGCCAGGATCTCGCCGCTCGGCCCGATCGACCCGGCCACCACCACTTCGCGCCCGCTCTCGCGCGCGGCCTCACGAGCCAGCGTCGCCGCGGCGCGGTTGATCTCATCGACCCGCGCCTGCGCACGGTGCAGTTGCAGTCGATAGCGGTTGGCACCGAACGAGTTGGTCAGCACGATGTCGGCGCCCGCCTCGACGAACGCCGCGTGGTGGGCGCGGACCTTGTCCGGCGCCTGCACGTTCCACAGCTCGGGCGCCTCGCCGGTCTCGAGGCCCATCGCGAACAGGCTGGTGCCGGTAGCGCCGTCGGCCAGCAGGTAGGGCCGCTCGCTCAGCAGGCGTGAAAAGAGGTCTGACATGCGCGAACTCTATGCAAGAAGGCGGCCTGGCGCGAGCGGTTTCGGTTTCACGCGGCGTGCGGGCAGGGCGTATACTGCGCCCCACGAGTGCGGGTGGCGGACGGACGCTTCGACCCCCTGGCCGCCCGCCGATTGGTCCGTAATAACAGATCGTCCATGGAGGAAAGGTCAATGACCCTTCGCTTACCCGTCGCCGCGTTTGCCGGCGCGCTGTTCCTGGTCGCCGCAAATGCCGGCGCCAAGACCCTGGTGTACTGCTCCGAAGGCAGTCCCGAGGGTTTCAACCCCGCCCTGTACACGGCGGGCACCACGTTCGACGCTTCGTCGCGACAGCTGTTCAACCGCCTGGTCGAGTTCGAGCGCGGCACCACCAAGATCACGCCGGCCCTGGCCGAGTCATGGAAAGTCTCCGACGACGGCCTGCAGTACACCTTCAACCTGCGCCGTGGCGTGAAGTGGCACACCACGAAGAACTTCACGCCGTCGCGTGACTTCAACGCCGACGACGTGCTGTTCAGCTTCGACCGCCAGCGCGACCCGAACCACCCGTTCCACAAGACCTCGGGCGGGCAGTACGAGTATTTCGTCGCCATGGACATGGCCAACCTGATCAAGGACATCGTGAAGGTCGACGACTACACCGTGCGTTTCGACCTGAACCGGCCCGAGGCGCCGTTCATCGCCAACCTGGCGATGGACTTCGCCTCCATCCACTCGCGCGAGTACGCCGACAAGATGGCCGCTGCCGGCACCCCGGACAGGGTCGACCTCGACCCGGTCGGCACCGGCCCGTTCCAGCTCGTGGCCTACCAGAAAGACGCGGTCATCCGCTACCAGGCGCACCCGAACTACTGGGCCGGGCGCGCGCCGATCGACAACCTCGTGTTCGCCATCACCCCGGACAACTCGGTGCGCTACCAGAAGCTTCGCGCCGGCGAGTGCCACGTGATGCCCTACCCCAACCCGGCCGACCTCGAGGCCATGCGCAGGGATCCCAACATCAACCTGCTGGAGCAGGAAGGCCTGAACGTCGGCTATCTCGCGTTCAACACCGAAAAGGCGCCGTACGACAACCGCAAGGTGCGCCAGGCGCTCAACATGGCCATCAACAAGGACGCGATCATCGACGCGGTGTTCCAGGGCGCCGGCAAGAAAGCCAAGAACCCGAT
>JBFJWO010000473.1:0-4105 GCA_041623575.1 Gammaproteobacteria bacterium | reverse complement strand
CGCAGACCACCGCCGCCTGGTCGGAACGCGCCAGCAGGCCGTGGAACGCGCGGGTGGGGTAGATCACGCCGAAGAACTTCAGCGCCAGCTCCTCCCGCCAGGCCTCGTCGCTGGTATCGGCGAACGTCGAGACGCGGCCCTGCCCGGCGTTGTTGATCAAGGCGTCGGTGGCGCCGAAGCGGGCCTCGACGGCGGCGGCGAACGCGCGCACCTGCTCGGCGTCGAGCACGTCGCAGGGCTGCGCCAGGAGTGCGGCGCCCGGATAGCGCGCGCGCAACTCCTCCTCGGCCTGCTGCAGGCGCTCGCGGTTGCGAGCGCAGAACGCCACCTTCGCGCCCTCGCCGAGCAGCAACTCCACGCTCGCCAGCCCGATCCCGGAGGAGCCGCCGGTGACCACCGCCACCCGCTCGTCGAAACCGAGGTTCATCGCCGCGCTCCCGCCGCCGCGCGGGGCTGGTAGGCGAGCGCGGCCGACAACTGCGCGGCCGCCGCCAGCACCCGTTCGAGCAGGTCGCCGTGCAGCTGCGCGGAATCCGCCTCCCCGTCCCGGGCGATCAGGTTGATCACGGCCACCACGCGGCCGCCGGCGTCGCGCACCGGCCCGGCGATCGCGTTGATGCCCTTCTCGTAGAAGCCCTCGCTGATCACGTACCCGCGCTCGCGATCCGCCTGCAGCAGGCGGGTCAGCTCGCCGAGCGTGCCGGGCGTGTGCGCCGAGTGCCGGGTCAGCGTCGCGCCGGCGTAGAGCTCGGCCAGCTCCTGCGCCTCGAGATCGGCGAGGAACACGCGCCCGAGCGAGGTGGCGTGCGCCGGCAGGCGAGTGCCCACGCCGACGCTGGAACTCACCACCGAACGCCCCGGAACGCGCAGCAGGTAGACGACGTCGCGCCCGTCGCGCACGCACAGGTGCGTTGCACAACCGGTGTCGTCACGCAGGCGTTCGAGCACCGGGCGGGCCAGTTCGGTGAGCTCCTGCGAGGCGAGATAGGCGAAGCCCAGGTTGAGCACGCCGATGCCGAGCCGATAGTCCCGCCCGCTCTCGGCCCGCACCACGTAGCCGGCGTGCTCCAGCGTCTGCAACAGGCGGAACACGGTGGTGCGCGGAATGCCGAGTTCCAGGGCGATGTCCGGCGCGCCCAGCACCTGGCGCTCGCGCGAGAACAGGCGCAGGATCTCGAGCCCGCGCAGCAGGCCCGGCACGAGGTATCGATTCGACCCCTTGCTCATGGCAGTTCCCCGATGAAGCCGGCCAGCTGGCGGTTGAACAGCGCCGGCGCCTCGACATAGCTGGCGTGACCGGCCCCCGGCAGCGGCTCGTAACGGGCGTTGGCGAAGGCCGCCGCGACCTCTCGCGCCTGCGCTTCGGGCGTGACCCGATCGGCGCTGCCGCACATCACCAACGCCGGCATCGTGCACGCGGCGGCATCGGCCAGCAGGTCCGCGTTCGCCAGCATGCGCGCGGCCTGCGCGTGACCTTCGGGGTGCAGCCGGCTCATGTTCCAGCGGACGAGTTCCACGGCCTGCTCCGGTGCTTTCGCCGACAGCAGCGCCGGGGCGCGCTCGCGCGCCAGGCCAACGGGGCCGAGCCGCGACATCGCCGCCAGCCGGGCGGCGAGCTTTTCTCCGCGCTCTCCGGGAGCGGCACGGGCGTAACCGAGCGCGGGATCGGCCAGCGTCAGGGAGCGCACGCGGCCGGGTTCGAGGCGTGCGAACGCGGTGGCCATCAGCGCGCCGAGCGAGTGCCCCACCAGGTCGCAACGCTCGATCGCCAACGCCTCGAGGAAACGCCCGAGCGCGTCGGCATAGTCCCGCGCGAGCGGCTCAGCCCGGGCGAGCGGCGTGGACTCGCCGTAGCCGGGCGCGTCCCAGGCCACGACCTGCCGGGCGTCGGCCAGGCCCTCGAGCTGCTGCACCCAGGAACCGGAACCGGAACCTATACCGTGCAGCAATACCAGCGGCGCCCCGTCGCCGGCGCAGCGGTAGCCGAACACGCCGGCGGCGCTCTGCACACGGTGAACCGCAAAGGCCCGCAGTCGCTCGATCAGCGAGCCCATGGTTTGGCGCTCAGCCGCGCTTGATCTTCGCCAGCGGGTGATCTTGCGGGTAGGTCGGCGTAATGGGCCTGGGCGAGCCGATCATCACGCACATCAGCGCGTCCTCCTCGCCGACGTTGACCTCGCCGCGATACACTCCCGGCGGAATCGAAATCAGGTCGCGGTCGCCGAGCACGGTCTCCCAGCGCTCGCCGTCGCGTTCGCACGTCACCTTGACCTTGCCGCGCAGCACGAAAAAGATCTCCTCGGCATCGGTGTGCAGGTGCATCGGGCCTTCGTTGCCGGCCGGAATGATCATGGTCGAGAACGTGAAGTGCTCGGCCGCGACGGTGTTGGCGTCGCCGGCCACGCCGGTGCCGCCGGTCCCCACATAGCGCATCTGCGCGCGCCGGTACCTGGGGTCGAAGTCGGCCTGGAACTTGAGCGCGTCCCAGTCGTAGCGGCGCGTGTCGAAGCTCGCCACGCGCGAGCGCATCCACTGCTCGAAGCTGGCCCCCGCCGGGCGGTCCCAGGAGTGCGTGGAGGTGGTGTCTTTGGTCACAGGTTCGCTCATGGTTGAATCCTCGTTGTTCGCTTGCGCGCTAGTTGCAGACAAAACCCCCGTTGACGGGCAACAGCTGTCCGGTGATGAACCGCGCGGCGTCGGACAGCAGGAACAACACCGCGCCGGTGACGTCCTCGGGATGCTGCTCGCGGCTCATCGCGCGGCCCTCCACGTACAGGGCGTGGCGTTCGGCGGGCACGTACTGCGTCGCCTCGACGAGCGTTAGACCGGGCGCGATGGCGTTGACCGCGATCCCCTCGCCGCCGAGTTCGCGCGCCATCGAGCGGGTCATGGCGATGACCGCACCCTTGCTGGAGACGTAGTGCAGCAACCGCGGGGCGCCCCACAACGCGGTGTCCGAGGCAACGTTCACGATGCTGCCGCCGCCGGCGCGACGCAGCGGCGCGAGCGCTGCGCGCGTCATCAGCCAGGTGCCGCGCACGTTGACGGTCATCACCCGGTCCCAGGTCTCGACGTCGATGTCCTCGAGCGTCTTGCCGCCGATGCCGGTGGCGATGGCGCCGTTGTTGACCAGTCCGTCGAGCCCGCCCCACCGTTCGCCGGCCTGCTGCGCGCAGCGCTCGATCGATGCCGGCTCGGCCAGGTCCAGCGGCACGAAGTGCGCCTCGAACCCTCGATCGCGCAGCTCGTCGGCGCTCTGCCGGCCGCGTTCGCGCAGCACGTCGGCAAGCACGATGCGCGCGCCGGCCGCGCCGAGGGATTCGGCAAACGCGCGCCCCAGGCCCCGGGCGGCGCCCGTCACCAGCACCCGTTTACCGTCGAGCGTCATCGCTCAGGCGCTAGCCAGCGCCGCTGCGGCGGCGCACTCGCCGAGTTGCTGCTCGGCGCTCTTGCGCATCATCCGGCGCAGCCTCGATACGCCGTAGTCGTGCTGGTAGAGGTACTCGTGCTCGCGCGCGTCGGGCGCCATGTTCTCGAGCACCACCCGGTCCTGTTCGAGCACCTCCCAGTGCAGGCCTTCCAGGCGGTTGCGGTACATGAAGCGCCACACGTCGCGCTGCCATCCCTGGACCTTGCGCGTGCGCCAGAAGAACACCAGCGTGTGCCGCTCGTCGATCGGCGTCGCGAACCCGACGATGCCGAAGCTCGGGCCCGGGCCGGCGCCCGGGCCGTAGGGAATCTCGAGGCGCAGCCAGTGAGCGCCGGTGTCGCCGAACTCGACCCAGTCGAAATTGACGTCGCGCTGGGTGGTCTTCTCGAACACGAAGCCGTGCTCGGTCTTGCGCGCTTTCATCTCGGCCGCCTTCTCACCGCGCGCCATGGAGTGGGAAGCGGCGTGCAGGTAGGAGCCGTGCATCGGGTCCATGACGTTGTCGAGCGCGTAGCGGTAGTTGCATTTCCACAAAGCCGTGCAGAGAAAGCTGCTGTACAGCTCCGAGGTCAACGGCTCGGGCAACGCCAGCTCGACCGGTTCGGGGCGCACGGCGTCGCCGAAGTAGACGAACACCGCGCCCTGGATCTCGCGCGCCGGGTAGACCTTGTTGGT
>JBFJWO010000472.1:0-4106 GCA_041623575.1 Gammaproteobacteria bacterium | reverse complement strand
GACGGTCACGCCGAGCCCCGACGCCTCGCCGAGGAGCGCCACGCCGCCCACGCCCACCACGGTCACGATCATCACCACTGAACGCCGGGCCACTGAGCGCGGCGGCGCGGAGGAGGGCGCTGCCGCACTGCCCGGGAACGGTGCGCACGGCGACGCATTCCGCGACCCGGCGTGGTGGCTCGCCTTGCTGCACAACGCGTTCGGCCGGGGTTTTTGGGGCTTCCTGGCGCTGGCGCTGTGCAGCGCCGGCGCCTGCTACACGCTGCTCGGGCGCGACGCATTCCTGGCCGCTCTCGACGCGCAGGCCGCGGCACTCGGCAGCATCGCGCCGCGGATAGTCGTTGCGTTGCTGGTGGCCGGGTTGCTGTGGGTCATGTTGCCGCGCCGGCGCGTTGCCCAGCTGCTCGGGCGCGACGCCGGCATGCGGGGGCTGCTGATCGCGCTCGCGGCCGGCACGCTCACCCCCGGCGGACCGACGTCGGCTTTCGCCCTGCTGGCGGTGCTGGCCGGCGCCGGCGCCAGCCGCGGCGTGCTGATCACCTACATCACCGCCTGGGCGCTGCTCGGCGTGCAGCGGATGGTGGTCTGGGACGTGCCGTTGATGGGCTTCGATTTCTCCGCGACCCGATTCCTCGTGAGCCTGCCGCTGCCGGTGCTCGCCGGGCTGATCGCGATGCGCCTGCCAGTGGAGTTGCGGGTGGGGGGCGCCGCGCCGGGGAAGGGTGAGCGGTGAGCGTCGGGCTGGCGATCCTGCTCGGCCTGTTGCTGGTGCTGCTGGCGCTGGCGGCGCGGCGCGGCGACGGTGTTCTGGGCCGGGGCCTGCAGCGCGCGATCGAGCAGTTCGCCCATCTCGCGCCGCGCCTGCTCGGCGCGATGCTGGCCGCCGGTTTCCTCGCCCCGTTGCTGCCGCGCGAGCACGTCGCGAGCCTGCTCGGCGCGGAGGCGGGCGTGCAGGCCGTGCTGGTCGCCTCGCTCGCCGGGCTGCTGGTGCCGGCGGGCCCGGTGGTGGCGTTCCCGATCGCCGCCGTGTTCGCCCAGAGCGGCGCCTCGACGCCGGCGCTGGTGGCGTTCCTCACCGCCTGGACGCTCTACGCCGCGCATCGCATCGTGCTCTACGAGATACCGCTGGTCGGGGTCTCGTTCCTGCGACTGCGCGCGCTGTCGGTGGCGCTGCTGCCGATGCTCGCCGGCGGCATCGCCCTGTTCGCCGGCTGGTGCGCGACGCTGGTGGCTGCGCGGCCGATCTAGGACCGCAGAAAAAGCCGGCGCGACGCGTTACTTGCGGCAGGCCATCGATTTCGGCTCGTTGTCCTCGTGCTGCGGGTCGTACTCGATCGCGCAGCTCATGCCGACCTCGAGCTTCTTGCGCTTGGCGTCCTTGCCGTCGATGGTGATCCTGGTGCGCGAGCCGGAGATCTTGGCCTTGACGACGTCGTCGCCGGCCTTGAACTCGACCCAGCGGTTCTTGTCTGCAAGTCCCAGCAGCGCGGAGGTCACGGTCACGGTCGGGATCTTCACGTCGACCGCCGCGGCGATGATCTGTTGGGTTTCGGGGCTCTGGTTCAGCGCGGCACGGATCAGGCCCGCTACTTCCTCGCCGTCGGCGGGCTCGATCGGGATGCCGAGCTGGATCGCCTCGGCCAGCAGTTCGGGGTCCGTGACGGCAGCCATGTAGGCGGTGCGCAGTTGCGCCAGGCGTTCGGCCGGTACCCCCGGCGGCGCGGCCGTCAGGCGCCCGAGCAGCGACAGCGCCGCGACCAGGTTGACGATGGACTTGCCTTTGTCGGTGCGCGCGACGTCGATCGCCTGCGGCCGGTGGTTGCCGCCGATCGCGAGCGCCACCACGCCGTTGCCGGCGGCGACGAACGGGGCCAGCGAACTGGCCGAACCGACCTGGCCGACGACCTCGTTGCGCATCATGGCCATTTCGCCCTCGTTGCCGTTGAAGCCGGGGATGATCTCGATGTTCAGCCCCAGCGCGGCGGCGATCAGGTTGGTATCGGTGTAGGAGGCCGAGCCGACGCCCGAGGCGGCGAACTTGACCGGTGTGGTCGCGGCGGCGAGGTCGTCGAACGTGCGGTAGCGGCTCTCGGTGCTCAGGATGAGCACCCTCGGGTCGGCCGCCGCCTTGCCGATCCAGCTCATCGCGGCCAGATCGAAGCGCACGCCCTCCCGCCTGAGGATCTGGGCATAGATCAGCCCGGTGTTGAACGTGCCGATGGTCAGCCCGTCGGGTTTGGAAGCGGCCAGGGTGTTGGCGCCGACGATGTGCCCGGCGCCGGGGATGTTCTTGAAGATGACGTTGCGCACCTCGAGGTGCTTCTCGAGGTAGCGCCCGATCAGCCGCCCGTAGGTGTCATAGCCGCCGCCGGGATTGGTGGCGATGATGTAGGTGAGCTTCTTGCCCTCGAAGAACCCGGCCGCGGCCAGCGGCGGGGCGCACAGTGCGGCGGCCAGCAGTGCGGCGACGGCCGCCGTCACGGAGCGGGCGTTGCGTGGGGTTTTCATGGTCTTCCTCCTGGCGGGTCTTTTCGTTTCGTGGGCGTGGTTCTCACTCTGACGGCGGAATCCACATGTCCTCGAACCCCTGCGCGGGCTCGAGCTGGTCGAACCAGTCGAGCCCGATGGCTTTCATGATGCGGCTGTTGACGACGATCACCCGCGCTTCGACGTCCGAGGTGTTGAAACGTTTGTGCGCGCAGTAGGGCGGGATGTAGATGAAATCGCCCGGCGCCCAGTGAAAGGTCTTCGGGCGCGTGTCCCATTCCCACACGAACGCCTCGCCGCAGTCGAAATGCACGTCGAAGTGCTCGTCGTAACCGGTGCCCTCGACGACGAAGGCCACCTCCTCGGACAGGTGTCGACTGGTGCCGGTCGCGCCCCCGCTCGGGATGAACTGCATGTACACGTCGATGCAGCACTCCTTGGTGTCCATGCGCTCGTTGATGATGTGCTTGATGAGTCCGTCGGCGGAACGCTCCATCGGCATCTGGTTCCACTTGACGACGTTCATGCGCTGCTTGTACTCGTCGCGGAACGTGCGCGAGGCCTCCAGGGCGGCGGCGTAGAAATCGACCTGCGGCGCGCCCTGGTGAGCGCGCTCGCGCTCGAGCGCGTCGGCGAAGGTGACAGGGGATTCGGGTTTGCTCATGGTCGTGGGCCCGTGTGCGCGCTAGAGGCTGGCGGGGGGTTGGTAGTCTTCGTGGCCCGGCACCGGCTCTTTCGGCGGGTACTGCACGACTTTCTGAAAGATCATGTGCATGAACAGGAACAGCGGCTTGGCTTTCATGACCAGCACGATGGTCTCGTCGTCCTCGTCGCTGGACAGGTGCTGGTGCACACAGGCGTTCTCCACGATCAGGGCATCGCCGGCTTCCCAGTCGAGCCGGCGCCCGTCGTGGATGTCGTAGCCCTTGCCCTTGAGCACGTAGAACACCGCCGAGTTCATGTGGCCGTGAATCTGCCCGTAGCCGCCCGGTGCGAACGCATCGACATGCGTCTCGATCGACTGCGCCACCCGGCAGGCCTGCGGGTTGACGACCTTCTTGCCGAAATTCTGCGGGCCGCCCTTCCACTCGAGGTCGGCGCTGCGGTAGATGCGCGGCTGCGAGTAGAGTTCCTCTTTCAACTCGCCGTAGGTGCCTTCGAGCGCGCGCACGAAAGTGCGCTTGCGGGTCCAGCGTTCCCAGACGACCTGCTTGTCGTCTTCCTCGCTGTTGTGACCGACGCCCGGGGATTCTTCGCTGGCCATGCCTTTCTCCGCGACTGGCGGCGCGGGATCGACCCGTTGTGGACCGCCGCGGTGCGCCGATGCGGGAAAATGCTACTCCGCCCGCTCGATCCGGTCAACGGCACGCCGTTCCACATGAAGGAACACGTTAGTCCGGGCCGATACCGCCGGCCTGCGTCGGCAACGGCCTGACCGTAGCGCCGAGGTACTGCGCTTCGGGGCCGTGCAGGAGCGCCGCGACCTGGTCCGGGCCCAGCGTCTTGACCAGCTGATCCACCTGGCCGAACAGGGGCAGGCCGAGACTGCCCGCCTGCGCGAGGTCGAGTGCGATGTCCATGTCCTTCTCGTGCCAGGTGAAGCGCGTCGTGTCCCAGCG
>JBFJWO010000471.1:0-4143 GCA_041623575.1 Gammaproteobacteria bacterium | reverse complement strand
GCGCAGACGCCCTGCGCGGCGTGCTCGCCGGCGGCGAACTCAGTTGCCGCCTGGCCCTGGTGGCGCCCACCGCCATGCACCGCGCCGGTTTCCATCCCACCGCCGTCATCGGCGCGCTCGGCGCGGCGCTCGGGGTGGGCACCGCCCTGCGCCTCACGAGCGCACAGCTCGTCGACGCGCTCGGCGTCGCCGGCAGCTTTGCCTCGGGTATCATCGAGTACCTCGCCGAGGGCACCTGGACCAAACGCCTGCACGCCGGCTGGGCCGCGCAGAGCGGGCTGCGCGCCGCGCTGCTGGCGCGCCAGGGGTTTCGCGGCCCGCGCACGGTCATCGAGGGCCGGCACGGGTTCTTTCACGGCTTCGCCGATCACGCGATCACACCCGACTACGGAGAACTCCTCGACGATCTCGGCCGGGGCTGGCGGCTCGAGCGCCTGGCCTTCAAGCCCTACGCCTGCGGCACCATGGCGCAGCCGTTCGTGGACTGTGCCATACGCCTCGCAGACGCCGGCGTGGACCCGGGCGCGATCGAGCGCATCGAATGCCGGGTCGGCGAAGGCACCGTGCACCGGCTGTGGGAACCGCTGGCGGAGAAACGCGCGCCCTCCTCGGCCTACTCGGCCAAGTTCAGCGTGCCCTACTGCATCGCGGTGGGTTTCCTCGACCGCGCGGCCGGCCTGGAGCAGTTCACCGAAGCGCGGGTCGCGGACGAGGCCGTGCGCGCGCTCGCGGCGCGTGTCGACTACACCGTGGACCCGCTCGACGAGTACCCGCGCAACTACACCGGGCACCTGCGCGTCACGCTGCGCGACGGCAGCGTGCACGAGGATCGCCAACCGCACCTGCGTGGCGGCGCGCGCGAGCCGCTGAGCGAGGCGCAGATCATGGCCAAGTTCCGCGCCAACGCCGCGTTCGGCGGCTGGCCGGACGCGCTCGCCGAGCGCCTGGCGGACTATTGCGCGACGGCCTTCGACGCCGAAAGCCTCCGGGGGCTGGCGGCGTTTCGCCGCGCCGCGACCTGAAGCAAAGCGAGGACCACACCGATGGGACACCTGCCCGCCAGCGACGCGCTCTCGCGAATCACCGTGCTCGACCTCACCCGCGTACGCTCCGGGCCGACCGCCGTGCGCCAGCTCGCCGACTGGGGCGCGAACGTGATCAAGATCGAGCAGCCCGCGGCGCTGGAAGCCGACGGCGCGCTCGGCGCCCCGCGCGACACGCCCGACTTCCAGAACCTGCAGCGCAACAAGCGCAGCCTCACCCTCAACCTCAAGGCCCCGGAGGGGCACGCGGCATTCATGCGCCTGGTGCGCGGCGCCGACGTCGTGGTCGAGAACTTCCGCCCCGACGTCAAGACCCGCCTCGGCATCGACTACGAGGCGCTCGCCGAGGCCAACCCGCGCGTGATCCTCGCCAGCATCTCGGGCTTCGGCCAGGACGGCCCCTACGCCAAACGCCCGGGCTTCGACCAGATCGCCCAGGGCATGGGCGGGCTGATGTCGATCACCGGCGAACCCGGCCGCGGACCGATGCGCGTCGGCATTCCCATCGCCGATCTGTGCGCGGGGCTGTTCTGCGCGCTCGGCATCTTCGTGGCGCTGTTCGAGCGCGAGACCTCGGGTCGCGGCCAGTGGGTGAACACCTCGCTGCTGCAGTCGCAGATCTTCATGCTCGACTTCCAGGCCGCCCGCTGGCTGATGACAGGCGAGGTGCCCGGCCAGGCGGGCAACGATCACCCGACCAGCATTCCGACCGGCGTGTTCGCAACGCGCGACGGACATATCAACATCGCGGTGGTCGGCGACACCATCTGGCGGCGGTTCTGCACCGCCATGGACGCCGAGCAGTGGGCCGACGACCCGGACTTCGCCGTCAACGCCCGGCGCAGCGAGAACCGCGCGCGCCTCAACGCCCTCATCGGCGAGCGCATGCGCGAGCGCACCAGCGCCGAGTGGGTGAGGCTGCTGAACGAGGTCGGCGTGCCGTGCGGCGAGATCAACGCCATCGACGAGGTGTTCGCCGACCCGCAGGTGCAGCACCTCGGGATCGCCACGCCGCTCGACTCGTTGCCCTACGGCGAAACGCGTTTCGTGGGCCAGCCGATAGTGCTCGGGCGCACGCCGAGCCGACTGGTGCAGCGCCCGCCGGCGCGCGGCGAGCACACCGACGAGGTGCTGCGCGAATTCGGCTTCGCCGACGACGAGATCGCCGCGCTGCGCGACAAGACCGTGATCTGATCGAGACCGACCCGGCGCGCGGGCGCCGGGTGCCGAAGCGAGGAAACCTGCATGGCAACCGACAAGATGCTGGCCGAGCAGCGCGGCGCCGCCGGCCACATGATCTTCAACAACCCCGAGCGCCACAACGCCGTGTCGCTGGAGATGTGGGACGCCGCCGAGGGCATCCTGCAGGCGTTCGTCGACGACGACGCGGTGCGCGTCATCGTGCTGCGCGGCGCCGGCGGCAAGGCCTTCGTGTCCGGCGCCGACATCTCGAAGTTCGACACCGAGCGCGGCACCCGCGAAGCGGTCGCGCACTACAACCAGCGGGTGAAAGCCGTGTACGACCGCGTCGCCGGCCTGCCGAAGCCCACCATCGCCATGGTCGACGGTTTCTGCCTCGGCGGCGGACTGGCGCTGGCCGTGTCCTGCGACCTGCGCTTCTGCTCGGAGCGCTCGCAGTTCGGGTTGCCGGCCGCGCGCCTCGGGCTCGGCTATCCCTACGAGGGCCTGAAGCGCCTGGTCGACGCCATCGGGCCCGGCGCCACCAAGGACATCGTGTTCTCGGCCCGGCGCCTGGACGCCGCCGAGGCCCTCGGCATCGGCCTCGTGCAGCGCGTGCTGCCCGGGGCCGAACTCGAGACCTTCGTCGACGACTACGCCGAAACGGTCGCGCGCAACGCGCCGCTGACCATCCGGGCGACCAAGGTGATCGTGGGCGAAGTGCTCAAGGACCCCGGGGAGCGCAACCTCGCGCTGTGCCGGCACCTGGTCGACGAGTGCTTCGCGAGCGAGGACTACGTCGAGGGGCGCGAAGCCTTCAACGCCAAGCGCCCGCCCGAGTTCAAGGGCCGGTGAACGGCGCCGCCCGGGGCGGGCGCACGTAGTGCCCGACTCGCTCGGCGCCGGCACCCTGCTGCTGATCGCGTTCATCGCCTACGCGACCTCGGTGTTTCACAGCGTCGGCGGCTTCGCCGGCGGGCTGCTGCTCACCATCTGCCTGGCCCCCATCCTCGGCGTCAAGGCCACCATCCCGGTCGCCGCGGTGGCGCTGGTGGTGTCGAACGTCACACGGGTGTGGGTGTTCCGGCGCTCCATCGACTGGCGCGTGTTCGGCGCCGTGTTCTCGGTAGCGTTGCCCGGCATCGTCGCCGGCGCGGTGCTCTACGTCGAGTTGCCCGTGCACTGGGTCGCCCTGCTGCTCGGCGTCTTCCTGGTCGTCACGGTGCCGCTGCGCCGCTATTTCGCCAGGCGCAACTACCGCGTCGGCCTGAATGGCCTGCGCGCCGCCGCGTTGCCCTACGGCCTGATCTCGGGAACCACCATGGGCGCCGGCCTGATGCTCGCGCCGTTCCTGCTCGGCGCCGGGCTCGCCGGGATTCGCCTGATCGCGGTGGTGGCGGCGCTGGGGCTGGGGCTGAACCTGACCAAGACGGTGGTGTTCGGGGTCTCGCCGCTGCTGAGCGGCGAGCTCGCGCTGACCGGCGTGCTGATCGGGCTGTGCACCATCCCCGGCGCCTACACCGGGCGCTGGATCGTGGACCACACGCCGATCCGGGTGCACACCCTGTTCATGGAGGGGTTCATCCTGTGCGGGGCGGCGTATTTCCTGTGGGTGGCCGCCGCGCCGCTGCTCGGGCGCTGAGGGCCGGCCGTTACGCCTCGATCGCGCCTGCGCCCCGCAACTGGGCGCGATGCAGCCGGCGCCGGCTGCCGGCGTCGAAAGCGTCGCGCCGGTGCAGCACGGCAAGGTTGTCCCACATGAGCAGGTCGCCCACCCGCCACGCGTGCCGGAACGTGAAACGATCCTGCGTCGCGTGTGCCCACAGCTCGTCGAGCAACGCCTCGCTCTCGGCCACCGCCAGGCCCGGCACGTAGCTGCGCGGGCGTCGCCCCAGGAACAGGCAGCGCCGGCCGGTGTCGG
>JBFJWO010000470.1:0-4166 GCA_041623575.1 Gammaproteobacteria bacterium | reverse complement strand
GCTCCTGCGCGATCAAGGCCGAGATCGTGGCGGGCGACGAGCGCGAGCAGGGCCGGCGCGCGATTCTCAACTACGGCCACACCTTCGGTCACGCGATCGAGACCGAGACCGGCTATGGCACGTGGGCCCACGGCGAGGCCGTCGCAGCCGGTATGTGCATGGCCGCCGCTCTCTCGCACCGCCTGGGCTGGCTCGACGAGACCGGGCACGCGCGAGTGCTCGACCTGGTGGCGCGGTGCGGTCTGCCGGCGGCGCCGCCGCAGATGTCGGCCGAACGTTTTCTCGAGCACATGTCGCGGGACAAGAAAGCGCGAGGCGGACGCATCGTCCTGGTGTTGCTGCGCGGGATCGGCACGGCGAGCGTCACAAGCGACTACCCCCGGGCCGCGCTCACCGATCTGCTCGAGCAGCAGCAACCCGCGACCAGTGCCAGCTGACGCGCGCGCCGTCGCCGCCACGGACTGCGGCCGATCAGCCCGGGGCGCCGCCGCGATGCGCCCGCGCCGAGCGCCATGAGCGCGCTGCTGAAGCCAGCGGCAATGGCGGCACTGGGCGTAGAGGAGCAACCCTTCTCGGCACCGGGAGAGGACTCGCTCTACAGGGACGAAACGCTGGATGTGCAGGTGCGCATGCTGCGTCACAACCTGCAGTACAGCACCATGCTGCAGGTCCTGTGCGGCCCGCCCGGGGCCGGCAAGACTACCCTGGTCATCCGCCTGGTCGAAGCCGTCAACCAGGAACTCGAACTGTTCGTGGTGCGCGGCGACGAACATCTCACGCGCGAGCGCATCGTCGGCGACCTGTTGCACGCCCTGCAGGGCGACGCCGCGCCCGCGCGCCACGAGGGCGCCAGCGATGCGGCAGCCGCCTTCGCCGCCGCCCTCGATCGCAACACCAGCGTCGACACGCCCGCCGCCCTGGTCGTGGACGACGCCCACCTGCTGGCGCCGATCGAACTGGAGCGATTGCTGGAAAGCGCCGCCAGTATCGACGCGCGCTCGGCGCACGGGCTGCGACTGCTGCTGACCGGCGAACCGGTGCTGCGCGATACGCTCGGGCGGCTGGACTCGCCGCTGCTGAAACCCGGCAAGCTGTTCATGTCGGAGCTCAAGCCGTTCACCGCGGAACAGACGTTCGAGTACCTCGGCCACCGCCTGGCCGGCGTCGGCGCCACCTGGCCGTTCGACGACGACGAGGTCGCCGCCATCCACGAGCAGGCGCACGGACTGCCGGGACGCATCGACGCGGCAGCGGCGATGGCGCTCAACCGGCGGCACAGCAGCGAGACGCTCGGCGCGAGCCCGGCGCTGCCCGACCCGCCGCTCGACATCGACCTCGGCGCCAACCACGCCTCGCCGCCGCTGGCGGAGCCGATGCCCGAGCCAATGCCCGCGCCGATCGCAGACGTGCGCCCGGCGCAGGCCACCAAACGACCCGCTGGCGCGCGCCGCGGCGGGCTGAACCGTCCGCTGCTACTGATCAGCGCCGCGGCCGTGATCGGCGCCGTGGCGATCATCGTGGTGCTGTGGCGGGCGCTCGACCGCCCGCAACCGCCGCGCGAAGAGGCGCTGGCACTGCCCGGGCTGCCCGAGCCGGTCAGCCCGCCGCCCTTGTTCAAGGACGAATCCGCCGGCGCCGGCGAGGAGCGCGAAACGCCGATACTCCCGGACACCGGCGTGGTCAGCGTGCCGCTGCCGACGCCGCCGCCGGTCGAGCCGACTGCCATCGCCCCGGCCGCGTCGGCCGCGCCCCCCCGGCCCGCGCCGGAACCGCAGCCCGCGCCGGAACCGCAGCCCGCGCCGAAACCGCAGCCCGCGCCGGAACCGCAGCCCGAGCCCGAGCCGGCACCCCGAGCGGCCAAAGCCGTACCGGCAGCGGCGCCGAAACCCGTCTCGAAACCGGCACCGAAGCCCGTCGCAGAACCTGCGCCGACGCAGCCCCGCCCGGCGCCCGCCGCGGCGAGCGGCCTGCAGGCACGCGACGAACGGTGGCTGCTCGCGCAGAACCCCTCGCGCTACGTGATTCAACTCATCGGTACGCGCGACCCGCAAGTGCTGCGCGCGTTCGCCGAACGTCACCGGCTGGGTGCCGACAGCGCGGTATTCCGCACGGTACGCGACGGTGGGCCCTGGCACGTGCTGGTCTACGGCCTGTACTCGGGCCCGGACAGCGCGCGCGCCGCGATTCCGCGCCTGGCCGCGGGGTTGCGCAGCAACTCGCCGTGGATACGCAGCATCGCGTCCATCCAGCAGGCGATCCGCAACCGCAGGCCCTGATACGCAGCCCCCGGGGCGGCGCCTGCCGCCGGATCGGCGCCTGGCGTATAATTGCCGGTCGTTTTGGATTGGATACCCGCCCGATGAGCAACGTCGCCCACGAGCTCGAGAACACGCTCTATCGACCGCAGTTCGAGCACGACAACTGCGGCTTCGGGCTGATCGCCAACATCGACGGGCAGGCGAGCCACTGGCTGGTCGAAACCGCCATACAGGCGCTCGGGCGTATGACCCACCGCGGCGCCGTGGCGGCGGACGGCAAGTCGGGCGACGGCTGCGGCGTGCTGCTGCGCACGCCCGAGCTGTTCCTGCGCAAGATCGCGCGCCAGGCCGGCGTGCGCCTCGGCGCACGCTTCGCGACCGGTATGGTCTTCCTCAACCCCGATCGGCAACTGGCCGCCAGGGCGCGCGAGATTCTCGACGACTGCCTGGTGCAGAGCGGGCTGGAAGTGGCGGGCTGGCGCGAGGTGCCGGTGGACGAGAGCGCCTGCGGCGAGGAATCGCGCCGCAGCCGCCCGCGCATCGAACAGGTGTTCGTGTCGGTGCCCGACGGGTTGTCCATGAACGTCGCCGAGCGGCGCCTGTTCGTCGCCCGGCGCCGGGCCGAAGCGCGCATCGTCGACGACCCGGTGTTCTACATCCCGAGCCTGTCGAGCCGCGTGCTGCTCTACAAGGGCCTGGTCATGCCCGAGAACCTGCGGGTGTTCTACGCCGACCTCGGCGACCCGGCCATGACCTCGTCGTTGTGCGTGTTCCACCAGCGTTTCTCGACCAACACCCTGCCGCAGTGGCGCCTGGCCCAGCCGTTTCGCTATCTCGCGCACAACGGCGAGATCAATACCATCCAGGGCAACCGCAACTGGGCGCAGGCGCGCGCCTACAAGTTCAGCTCCGAGCTGGTGCCCGAGCTGAGCGAGCTGCAGCCGCTGATCTCCATGGACGGCTCCGATTCGGCGAGCCTCGACAACATGCTCGAGGTGCTGGTCATGGGCGGCATGGACCTGTTCCACGCCACCAAGCTGCTGCTGCCTCCGGGCTGGCAGAACGCCGAGCACATGGACGCCGACCTGCGCGCGTTCTACGAGTACCACGCAATGCACATGGAGCCCTGGGACGGGCCGGCGGGCGTGGTCATGACCGACGGGCGTTACGCGGCGTGTGCCCTCGACCGCAACGGCCTGCGCCCGGCGCGTTACGTGATCACGCGCGACCGCCACATCACGCTCGCTTCCGAGATCGGCGTGTACGACTATGCGCAGACCGACGTGGTGCGCAAGGGTCGGCTGAAACCCGGCGAGATGCTCGCCGCCGACACCGAGACGGGCGACGTGCTGCTGCCCGAGGACATCGACGAACGGCTCAAGCACCGCCAGCCCTACGCCAAGTGGCTGTCGCGCAACGTCCGTCACGTCAACTCCACCCTCACCAACGACCCGCCGCCGGTGGACGTCATCGACGACCGGCGCCTGCAGATCTACGAGAAGCTGTTCCAGGTCTCGTTCGAGGAACGCGACGAGATCATCCGCGTGCTCGCCGAGGACGCCCAGGAGGCGGTCGGCTCGATGGGCGACGACACGCCCTTCCCCGTCATGTCGGCGCGCCCGCGTTCGCTGTTCGACTACTTTCGCCAGCAGTTCGCCCAGGTCACCAACCCGCCCATCGACCCGTTGCGCGAATCCATCGTCATGTCGCTCGAGACGCTGTTCGGGCGCGAGCTGAACCTGTTCGAGGAGACGCCTGAGCATGCCAAGCGGCTGCAACTGCGCTCGCCCGTGCTCTCCGAGCGCAAGTTCCGGCTGCTGATCAGCGTCGACGACGTCAACTACGCCTCGGCCACCATCGACCTCAACTACCCCGCCGACAACGGGCTGCGGGCGGCGCTCGAAAACG
>JBFJWO010000469.1:0-4177 GCA_041623575.1 Gammaproteobacteria bacterium | reverse complement strand
GCGCGAGTACTGCGCCGGGCGGGCGCTGGTCTGGCTCTCCGGGCGCGAAGACCTGGCCGGCGAGTTCGACCGGGTGGTGGTGATGGAAAACGGCAAGATCGCCGAGCGCGAGGCCAGCTAGCTGCTCGTTCGGACAACGAGTCGCCGGCGCGGCGCACGGACGCGAAGGCCGGCAGCCGCCGCGCTATCCGAGCGCCGGGACAGCGCGGGATGACGAACCAGAACGAGCGTACCGTCAGGTGCGCGTGCGAGGTGAGTGATGAGTCTGGAAGAGGAAGCAAAGCTGCTCAAGAACATCGGGTTGTTCGCGCACCTCGACCCCTCCAAGCTGAAGCTGCTGGCGTTCACCAGCCAGTGGCTCAAGTTCCAGCCGGGCGAGGAGTTGTGCCGCCAGGGCCAGCGCGGCGACAGCGCCTACATCATCACCGAGGGCACCGCCGAGGTGCTGGTCGACTCCGACACCGGCCCGCTGCTGGTCGCCACCCGCGGCAAGAACGAGGTCATCGGCGAGATGTCCATACTGTGCGACACGCCGCGCACGGCGACCGTGCGCGCCCGCGACACGGTGAGCACGCTGCACATCAGCAAGGACGTGTTCATGCAACTGGTCAAGGGCAGTCCGGACATCGCCGTGCAGATCATTCGCACCCTGGCGAGCCGGCTCGACGAGAGCACCAACAAGCTGAAGGACGCGCGCGAGAAACTCTCCGCCCGAGGCGAGGACTGAGCGCCGGCAGGGCCCCGCGCGCTAGCGGTGCGGCAGGCCGCACAGCACCGGGTCGAGCATCCATTGCACGGCCCACAGCGACCCGCTGCGCTGCAGGGCCAGGCAGGCGCCGCTGGCGAACGCGAACCGGGTGAGCTGCGCATCCCCGCTCAGCAGCAGCGAGGCGAGCCGTGAGACGAACGGCAGGTGGGCGACCAGCAGGGTGTCTTCGCGATCGTGTTCGAGCAGCGCCGCCCAGGGTTCGGGCGCGTCGTTCGGCGCCAGCCCGGTCGCCTCCTGCAGGCGGGCGTCGGCGAAGGCCCGCGTGTGCAGCAGTTGCGCGGTCTCGCGGGCGCGCCGCTTGTCGCTGTGATGAATCGTGAGCGGGGCGACCCGGCCGCGCAACGCGCCGGCCAGGGTCTCGATTTCACGCCGCCCGAGGTCGCTCAAGGGGCGTTCGGGGTCACGGGCGGCGTCCAGCGCGTCCCCGTGTCGGACCAGGTATACGTTCACGTGCAGCGTCCCGCCAAGTATGATGCCGGGCTTCACGTAGCCCGCCCGTTGCGCCGCCCACGGCGCCGGTGCCCGCTCGCCCGCAAAGGCGAAACCGCGCGGTGGGTCGATTGTAAGCCAGCCCGGGCCGCGGCGGCCGCCTCGCGAGGAGCGCGATGAGAAACAACCAGTTCCCGGGCCGTTCGGTCGTCATCGCCACGCGGGCGATGGTCGCCACCAGCCAGCCGATGGCGACCGAGGCGGCGTTGCGCGTGCTGCGCGAGGGCGGCAACGCGCTCGACGCCGCGATCTGCGCGGCGGCCGTGCTGGGCGTGGTCGAACCCTACTCGACCGGGATCGGCGGCGACTGCTTCCTGCTCTATCACGAGGCAGCCAGCGGGCGGTTGCACGCGCTCAACGGCAGCGGCTGGGCGCCTGCCGCGGCGACGCCGGAGGCCTACCGCGCGCGCGGGGCGCACGGTGCGGTACCGGAGCACGGCATTCTCTCCGTCACCGTGCCCGGCGCCGTGGATGCCTGGTGGACGGCCCACCGAACGCTGGGCGCCACCGACTTCGCGCGCCTGATCGCTCCCGCCATCGAGTTCGCCGAGCAGGGCTACGCGGTCACGCCGGTGATCGCCGCGCACTGGCGCGAAACCGAGTCCCTGCTGCGTGCGACCCCGCAAGCCGCGCGCGCCTTCCTGGTCGACGGCGAAGCGCCGCGGGCCGGGACCGTGCACCGCCAACCGGACCTGGCGCGCACCTTGCGGGCCATCGCCGAACGCGGCCGCGACGGGTTCTACACCGGGCGTGTGGCCGAGGAGATCGTGCGTTTCAGCGATACCCGGGGCGGGCTGCTCGCGTTGGGCGACCTGGCCGATTTCGAAAGCGAGTGGGTGACGCCCATCAGCAGCGACTACCGCGGCCATCGCGTGTTCGAGATCCCGCCGAACGGGCAGGGCATCACGGTGCTGATGGCCCTCAACATCCTGGCCTGCAGCAACGTCGAGACCCTGGAGCGGCTCGGCGCCGGGCACCTGCACCTGCTCGCCGAGGTGTTCGGCCTGGCGATGGCGGAGCGCGACCGTTTCGTTGCCGACCAGCGCGGCGCCGAGGTGCCCGTGGAGGCGTTACTGTCGCCGCAATTCGCCGCCAGCCAGTGGGCGCGCTTCGACCCGCGCCGCGCGCAGCCGCAACCCGTGGCCTCGGCCCTGCCCGAGCACCGTGACACGGTGTACCTCAGCGTGGTCGACGAGCAGCGCAACGCCTGCTCGTTCATCAACTCCACCTTCGCCTCGTGGGGCAGCGGACTGGTGGCGGGCGACACCGGGGTGGCACTGCAGAACCGCGGTTCGGGTTTCGTGCTGGTCCCGGGGCACCGCAACTGCATCGCGCCGCGCAAGCGCCCCCTGCACACCATCATTCCCGCGATGGTCTACCGCGACCAGCGCCCGGTGATGAGCTTCGGCGTCATGGGCGGGCACTACCAGGCGATGGGCCAGACCTACTTCCTCAGCAACTGGCTCGATTTCGGCCTCGATATCCAGCAGGCCCTCGACGCGCCGCGGTTCATGCTTCGCCACGGCGAGCTGCAGGTGGAGCAGGGCATCGAGGCCTCCGTGCGCAGCGGGCTGACGGCTCTCGGCCACCGGGTCCGCGATGCGTCGGCGGCGCTCGGTGGCGGACAGGCGGTCTTGATCGACTGGCACAACGGGACCCTGCACGGCGCTTCGGACCCGCGCAAGGACGGTTGCGCGCTCGGCTACTGAGGCCCGACACCGGGCGCGGCGCCGGGGCGCGCTGATGTCGCTCGCGACGCTCGCCCTGGTGCTGGCCACGACCGTCGCGGCCTTCGCCACGCTCTACGTGCCGCAGCCGATCCTGCCGGTGCTGGCGGCGGAGTTCGGCATCGCCCCGACCGACGCCGCGTTACTGATCACCGTCACCCTGATCCCGTTGGGCGTGGCACCGCTGGTCTACGGGTACGTTGCCGAGGCCGTGTCGGCGAAACGGGTGCTGCGCGTCGCGCTCGGCCTGCTGGCGCTCAACCAGGCGCTGTTCCCGGTGTTCGACAGCTACGCGGGCCTGCTCACCCTGCGTTTCCTCCAGGGTCTGCTGCTGCCGGCGGTGTTCACCGCGCTGGTGACCTATTGCGCGACCATGGCCGGTGCCGGGCGGGTGCGCAACGCCGTCAGCTTCTACATCGCGGCCACCATCCTCGGCGGCTTCCTGGGTCGCCTCGTCGGCGGTCTGGCGAGCGAGTTCCTGGACTGGCGCTGGGCTTTCGCGCTGCTGGCCGCCCTGCTGGGCGCGGCCTGGCTGGCGGCGCGGCGTCTGCCGAGCGACGCGCGCAGCCGATTCTCGCCCGTTCGCCCGAGCGCGTTTCGCACCGTGCTCGCCTGGCCGGGCTACGCCAGCGCCTACCTGGGCCTGGCGCTGGTGTTCTCCGTGTTCGCCTCGCTGCTGACCTTCGTGCCGTTCAGGCTCAAGCTGCTCGACCCGGGCATCGCCGAATCGGCCATCTCGCTGATCTACGCGGGTTACCTGAGCGGCGCGGTGGTCGCGTTCGCGGCGCCGCGCCTGGGCGTGTGGCTCGGCGGCGACCGGCGCGGCATCGCGCTCGGGGCGGTGCTCTGCCTGGCGGGTCTCGCGGGCATGCTGAGCGAAACGCCGAGCGGCGTGTTCGGCGCCATGCTGGTGCTGTGCGCGGGCTTCTTCCTGCTCCACGCCATGCTCTCGGCGTTGCTCAACCACGCCGCGCCGAACAGCCAGGGCGTCGTCAACGGACTGTACATCTCGTTCTACTATGCCGGCGGTGCGCTCGGTGCCTGGCTGCCGGGCTTCGTGCTGCTGGGCTACGGTTGGGCGGCGTACCTGACGGGGATGATCGCCGTGTTCCTGGCCGGTGCGCTGGCGCTGCGCGGCGTACGCCGTATCGGGGCCTGAGGCCCGCCGCTTGCGATCACGTGTCCGCGCCGG
>JBFJWO010000468.1:0-4249 GCA_041623575.1 Gammaproteobacteria bacterium | reverse complement strand
TGCCGTGCGCCGCTGCGTATCCCACGCGGTGAACGGATGGGTCGAGGCCGCGATGATGGCCATGCCGTGCTCTTTCGCGACCTGCGCCACCGTCTTGCGCAGTCGTGCGAGTTCCGCGCGGGCATCGGGCAGCGTGGTCATGACGCGCGTGCCGACCTCGATCTGCGACTGCAGGAACTCCGGCGTGACCTGGCCTTCGAGCAGTTCCTCGCACTGCGCCAGCATCGTCGGCGGGCAGTCGCTGATCAGCTTGCGGGTCTCGAGGTCCACCAGCAGATATTCTTCCTCGATGCCGATCGTGAAGGTGGGTTCCTGGCTGATGGTCATGGCGTGCTCCGCGTGGGCCAGGCGCCATTGTAGTGCGGTTTTCGCCGGCCCGCGGCGGGTACCACTGGCCTCGGGTGGCCCGATAGTGGTTAGATAGGCGCCGGCGCCAGCGCACGGCCGCGCTCGCCGGCATTTGAATAACTCATTGAATTCCTTAGGGAAAACAAAGAACACGGGATTCGGGTCCCGCGCCCAGGTGGCTCAGGGTGAGGCGGCGGACGAACAATCACAACCACGGGGCCGAGCGAGGAGGCCGATGGTAACGAACCAGGTCATCGAGGCGGTGCAACGCGACATAGGCGGCTTCGCGGTACGTCGATTGCTGCCCGCCGCGAGTCGACGCGCGGTCGGGCCGTTCGTGTTCTTCGATCACCTCGGGCCGGTGGTCTTTCCGCCCGGGGCGGGCATCGACGTGCGCCCGCACCCGCACATCGGGCTGGCGACCGTGACCTACCTGTTCGCCGGCGAACTCGTGCACCGCGACAGCCTCGGCATCGAGCAGCCCATTCGCCCCGGCGACGTCAACTGGATGACCGCCGGGCGGGGAATCGTGCACTCCGAGCGCAGCGGTCCCGAGGAGCGCGCCCGCGACTCGGCGGCCCACGGGATCCAGTCCTGGGTCGCGCTGCCGGAGAGCCACGAGGAAACCGAGCCCGCGTTTCACCACCATGGCGCCGCGACCCTGCCGGAGATCGTCGCGGAGCGGGTCTCGCTGCGCCTGATCGCCGGCGAAGCCTATGGCCACCGCTCGCCGGTGGCAACGCTGTCGCCGCTGTTCTACCTGAGCGCGACAATGCCCGCCAACCAGAGCCTGCGCCTGCCCGCGGAGTATCCCGAGCGCGCCGTGTATGTCGTCGAGGGCGTGCTCGCGCACGGCGCGACCGTGCTCGAGGCCGGCTCGATGGCGGTGTTCGAGCCGGGCGAGGTGACCTTGCATGCCGAACGCGCGAGCCGCGCGATGCTGCTCGGCGGCGAACCGCTAGGGCGGCGCCACGTGTGGTGGAATTTCGTTTCCAGCTCGCGCGAGCGAATCGAGCGGGCCAAGGCGGACTGGCGCGAGGGGCGGTTCGCGCCGGTGCCGGGCGACGACGAGTTCATCCCCCTGCCCGAGGGCGCCTGAGTGGGTCGGGCAGGCAAGGCAGCGCGGGCCGTGCCGCTAGGCTCGCGACGCACCTTGCTGGCGGCGTCGTGCGCCGGGCTGGTCGCGGTCGCGGGCGCCGGCCACAACCCGCCGCCGCTCGACGATCCCTTGCCCGACCCGACCCCGAGCACCGTCACGGTCACCCTGCGCTCGCTGGAATCGTCGCCGGGCGGCTTGGTCTTTCCGACCGACGCGGTCGAGATCCCGGACGGGTCCGGGCGCGTGCTGATCGCCGAACGCGCGGGCGGGGTGCGCCTGCTCGACGGCGGCGCGCTCGCCGCCGATGCGTTCCTCGACCTCTCGGCCAGTGCCGCGTCCAACAACGGCAGCGCGCTGTCCTCCATCACGCTGCACCCCGATTTCGCCAGTGCCGGTGCGTCCGGCGAGGGGCTGTTCTACACCACCTACCAGGAGCCGCCTGGCGCCGGCACGGCGCATTTCACGCTGCCGAACGGACAGGCCGTGGCGCACCAGAGCGTAATCTACGAGTGGCGCGTCGATCCCGGCACCGGTGCCGTCGCGCCCGCCAGCCGGCGCGAGATCCTGCGCGTCGACGAAGGGTTTCGCTCGCACAACCTCAACGACCTGGCCTTCGGCCTCGACGGCACGCTGTTCATCGCCAAGGGCGACGACGACATGCTGCGCAGCGACACCCTGGACGGGCGCACCGTGCACGGGGCGGTGCTGCGCATCGCGCTCGACCCCACCGCGCCCAACGGCCGTTACCGCGTTCCCGCCGACAACCCCTTCGTGGGCAACGCCTCGGGGCTGCTGGAGGAAGTGTTCGCGTACGGCTTCCGCAACCCGTGGCGCGCCAGCGTCGATCGCCAGACCGGCGAGCTGTACGCCTTCGACATCGGCGAGGACTCGATCGAGGAGGTGAACCTCGTGCAGGCCGGCGCCTACCACGGCTGGATCGACAAGGAAGGCAGCTTCGCCTTCCTCGGCTTCAGCTTCGAGAACCCGAGCGGCGTGACCGACGACCTCGGCGACCTGCCGCCGGGGTTCAGCGCCGTCGACCCGGTGGCGCAGTACGACCACGGCCCCGGCGCGCGCCGTTCGATCAGCGGCGGTTTCGTGTACCGCGGGACCCTCTACCCGGCACTGTTCGGTCACTACGTGTTCGGCGACCTGCTGAGTGGTCTCCTGATGCACGTCGACCCGGCCGACGGCGTCGTGCGCGAGCTGCAGATCGACCCGGCGGGTGCCCAGCTCGACGGCGACTGGAACGGCGGCGGGCGCGGGATCATCAGCGTGCGCGAGGATGCCGACGGCGAGCTGCTGCTGGTCGAGGCCTCGTTCAGCGGCGGGCGGCTGTACGGCTGGGAAGTCACCGCGCCGCCGCCCGTGGCCGACGACCTGCAACTCGAGACCCGCGAGGACGAAACGCTGGCGTTCGCGTTTTCCGGCACCTTCGAGCCCGGTAGCGTGAGCGTCGCCACGCCGCCCGCGAACGGCACGCTCGATCTCTCCGGGCCGCCGCGCTACACGCCGCGTGCCGACTACAACGGGCCCGACAGCTTCACCTACAGCGGTCTCGACGCGCTCGGGCGCGCGAGCAACGTCGCCACGGTTACGGTGACGGTCACGCCGGTCAACGACCCGCCGCAGGCGCTGGCCGCCGCGTTCGAAGTGACGCTCGGCGAGACCCTGACGGGCCGGCTCGGCGGCAGCGACCCGGAGGGGGACGCTCTGACGTTCGCGCTGGCGCAGGCAGCGCTCGCCGGGGCGCTGAGCATCGAGACCGACGGGCGATTCAGCTACACGCCGGACGGCAGCAGCGACGCCGACAGTTTCGCTTTCCGGGTCGACGATGGCGAGCTCGACTCGCTGCCCGCCACGGTCACGATCACCGTGAGGGGTGGCGATCCGGGACCGCTCGCCGACGACCTGGCGATCGCCACGCGCGAGGACGAGACGCTGACGTTCGCGTTCGCCGGCACGTTCGAGCCGGGCACGGTGAGCATCGACCGCGCGCCGGCGAACGGCACCCTGGACCTCACGGGAGCCCCGAGCTACCGGCCCCGGGCCGACTACAACGGGACCGACACGTTCACCTACTACGGCTTCGACGCCCGCGGCCGGCGCAGCAACACGGCGACGGTGAGCGTGACGATTGCCGCGGTCAACGATCCGCCCCGGGCCCTCGCTGCGGCGTTCGAGGCGATGGCCGGCAAGACCCTGACGGGCCGGCTGGCCGGCAGCGACCCGGAAGGCGACGGCCTGACCTTCGCCGTCGCCCGGGACGCGAGTGCCGGTGTGCTAGCCCGCATCGCTCACCGAGTTCTCAGATCAACCGAGTTTGGGGCGAGTTTGATCAGCCTGGGATGGCCCGATCAGAGTGTTCGGGTTCGGCGAGTTCACTGACGGGTTTTTTTAGCCGCAATCTGGGCACAGCCGCCATTTTGGAGACGCTGGCCAGGTGCGAGCGCGAGCGCGGTTCTCAGCCGCGGTGCCGAGTGCTGGCGAGCGTGAGCCGAGAGCTACCCGGGCGGCGCCCAGGCCGGATAGCGGTGCACGTTGGCGAGGATCTGCGCGAAGTCGCTGGCGTAGGGGTAGGCTTCGGAGAACGACAGCCACACCTTACGCACCGTCACGCGCAGCCGCGCGGCGATCTTCAGCAGCTTGAGGCGGATGCTCGTGCACTGGGCTTTGGCAAACTGAGTGCCGTCGAGCCCCAGGCGGCGCAAGCCGTGCATCAGCACATAGGCGAACGAGGCGAAGTACAGCCGCAGCTGGTTGGCGCGCATCGTCGCCGAGCTGGTGCGATCGGCGAACAAC
>JBFJWO010000467.1:0-4258 GCA_041623575.1 Gammaproteobacteria bacterium | reverse complement strand
CGGGAAGACGACGTTGCTCCGGCTGATCGCCGGGCTGACGCACGCCGATGCCGGCAACATCACCCTGGGCGGGCGCGCGCTCGCCCAGGTGCCGGCGCACCGGCGCAACGTCTCGGTGGTCTTCCAGAGCTACGCGCTGTTCCCGCACCTCGACGTGCGCGAGAACGTGGCATTCGGGCTGCGAGCCCGCGGCACGCCGCGGGCACAGGCCGAGGCGAAGGTGAACGAGGCGCTCGAGATGGTGCGCATGGCGGAGTTCGGCGATCGCCCGGTGACGATGCTCTCGGGCGGCCAGCAGCAGCGGGTGGCGGTCGCTCGGGCGCTGGTGGTCGAGCCGGACCTGCTGCTTCTCGACGAGCCCTTCTCGGCCCTCGACCGCAAGCTCCGCGAGACCATGCAGATCGAGCTCAAGTCGTTGCTCAGGAGCCGGGAGATGACCGCTGTGTTCGTCACCCACGACCAGGACGAGGCGCTCGCGGTCTCCGACCGCATCGCAGTGATGAACAGCGGGCGAATCGAGCATTTCGCCGACCCGGGCACCCTGTACGCGCGGCCTGCCACGCCTTTCGCGCTCGAGTTCGTGGGACTGTCCACGCGCCTCTCCGGCCGGCTGACGGACGTCGACGGAAGCCGGGCGCGGATCGAGACCGCCTACGGGGTGGTCGAGGCGGACACCGGATTCACCCGCGACACGCCAGTGCTCGTCGGCGTGCGTCCCGAGCGCATCCGGATCGGCCAGCCCGGCCTGGCGGCCGAGCCCGGCCAGAACAGCCTGGCCGTCGAGGTCGTCGACATCGTGCCGCTGGGCGCGCGTACCCACGTCTACGCCCTCGCCGAGGGCGACGACCGCTTGCTGTGCGAGCTGCCGGGCGCCGACCTCTTCGACGGATTGCGCGCACGCGCGCGCGTCACCTTCAGCTGGTCCGTCGCCGACACCCTGGTCTACCTGAGCGCCACCGATCCATGACCACGGTCGGCCCGCGCCCGCGCCTGGATGGCTTCGCCTACCTCGCCGCACCCGCGCTCGCCTACCTGGCGCTGCTCTACGCGCTGCCACTCGCCCTGCTGCTTCTCAAGAGCCTGAGCGCCGAGGATCGCTTCCCGTCGCTCGTCGGCTATGCGGAGTTCTTTCAGGACCCCTTTCATCTCAACATCCTCTGGCGCACCGTGCGGGTCGCGTTGCTGACCACGTTGCTCGCTCTGCTGCTCGCCTACCCCACGGCCTTCGTGCTCGCGCGTGCTCGTGGGTGGGTGCAAACGGTGATTCTCGTCGCCATGGTGCTGCCGCTCGCCGTGGGCGTGGTGGTCAAGACCTTCGCCTGGTCGATCCTGTTCCGTAGCGACGGGCTGCTGAACAAGACCCTCCTCGGCCTCGGCGCGGTGGACTCCCCGGTCCGCATGCTGTTCACCGAGCCGGCGCTGGTCATCGCAGCCGCGAACGTGTTCCTGCCGTTCATGGTCCTGCCCATCTACGCGGTCGTGCGCCAGCTCGACCCACGGCTGCCGGAGGCGGCCGCGACCCTCGGCGCCGGACCCGTGCACGGATTCCTGCGCGTGGTGATGCCGTTGACGCTGCCGGGTGTCATCGCCGGATCCGCCTTCGTGTTCTCGATGGCGGTCTCGATGTACGTGATTCCCAGCCTCATCGTCGGCGAGCGCAGCCAGACCCTGTCGATGCTGATCGCCCGCTCCTACCTGTACCTTCGCGACGAGCAGCTGGGCTCCTCGATCTCGGCAATCTTGCTGCTGATCGCGATCGCGGTGGTGCTCGGCAGCAGCTGGCTTCTGCGCCGCGTTGCAGGAGGGCGGTCGTGACGCCCGTCACCGGACTCGCGCGCAGCCTGAGCTGGGTGATTGCCGCCGCGGTGGTCGTGTTCCTGCTCGGTCCGCTGATCGTCACGGTCGTGGTCTCGTTCACCTCGTCGTCGGTGTACACCCTGCCGCCGCCGGAATGGTCGCTTCGCTGGTACGAGGCGCTGGCGCGCAAGTCGGGGCTGACCGACGCGGTGTGGCTTTCGGTGCAGATCGCATTGCTCTCCACGGCGGCGTCCCTGGTGCTGGGCACCGCGGCAGCCATGGCAGTCGTGCGCGGGCGCTTCAGGGGCCGCGAGGCCATCGCCACCTTCGCGGTCTCGCCGCTGATGATGCCCGGACTGGTCGTGGGCGTGGCGCTGCTCCAGTTCTTCCGCGGCATGGGCCTTCGCGATGCATGGACCAGCCTCATGATCGCCCACGTGATCGTCACCCTTCCATTCGTGGTGCGAACGCTGTTGGCGGCGCTGGAGAACTTTGACTTCAGTATCATCGACGCGGCGCGCACGCTGGGCCTGAGCTACCCGCGGGCGGTTCTCAAGGTGTTGACGCCGAACCTGGCGCCGGCGTTCCTGACCTCCGGGCTGTTCGCCTTCCTGGCGTCCATGGACAACTACCCGATCTCGATATTCCTGTCCGACGCGCGCAACAAGACCCTCCCGATCAAGATGCTGCAGTACCTCGAGGAGCAGCCCGACCCGACGCTGGCGGCGATCTCCACGGGTCTCATCCTGCTCGCGCTGGTAGCGCTGGCAATCGGTTCGCGCAGCGTGGGGTTGAACCGCATGATTCAGTGACCGGGAAACCCGGGTCCGGCCGGCGTGGCGCATCCGTGATCGGTTGACGGGACTCCCGGGGGCGGCCGGCCCGGTACGGGCCGCGGGGACACGCTGTGAATACGTCCCTGTACGCTCGACGGCCGCGTCCGTGCGGCCGACGGTCCCCGCGACCCGCACCGGACCGGCCTTATCCGAACACGGATGCGGCGTGGCGAGGCTGCGGCCGGTTCAATCCCCGGGCGGCACCACCTGCCGCCAGTAACGCGCGATGGCGTCGCGCCGCGCGAACCACACGCCCGCGTGCTGGCGCATGTGCGCGAGCGCCGTCTCCAGCCCGGCGATGCGTCCGGCGCGGCCGATGATCCGCAGATGCAGGCCGATGGACATCAGCCTGGGCTGGTGCCGGGATTCCCGCAGCAGCCAGTCGAAGCTGTCGATTACGTAGCCCGCGAAATCCTGCGCCCGAACAAAGGCATGCGTGCCGAAAAAGTGCATGTCGTTGGTGTCGAAGGCATACGGCAGCACCAGATGCGCACGCCCCGCCACCGGCACGTAGTACGGCAGGTCGTCGTTGTAGGCGTCGCTGTCGTACTCGAAGCCGCCGTGCTCGACGAGCAGCCGGCGTGTGTTCACCGACGGGCTCGACTTCGTGTGCCAACCGACCGGCGCAACGCCGGCCACGCGTGTGATGTCGGCGTGAGCACGGGCGATCACCGCGCGCTCGTGGGCCTCCTCCATGCCGGCGTGCTTCTCCCAGCGCCAGCCGTGGCAGCAGATCTCGTGACCCCGCTCGACGGCATCCCGCGCGAGCCAGGGTACGCCGATGAGGGAGCGCGCGCAGGCGTTGAGCGTCATCGGTGCCTGCGCCGCCTGCACCACTTCGGCGATCCGCCGGTAGCCGACCCGGGTGCCGTACTCGAAATGCGAGGCGAGGCACAGGTCCGGCACGCCGTGCACCGGCTGTGTGACCTCGTGTTCCGCCTCGTTGGACTCGTCGCCGGCGGCCAGGGACAGCTCGGCGCCCTCCTCGACGTTGAGCACGAGCGAGACCGCGAGCCCGGCGCCGCCAGGCCAGGAGATCCCGGGCGGCTGGCCGCCGTAACCCTGGAAGTCGCGTTCCATCGTATTGCTCCCTCCACCATCACCCCTGCCATCTGTCAGAACATTCTGGCGTAAACGGCTCGCGTACTCGACACGTCGAGCAGCGCGAGAACTGGATTTCAGTTTACCGGCATGGATGTCCCGGAGTCGGCCGCCGCCCAGCGAGTAGACCTCCTCGACCACCGGCAGGTCACGGCCCGAGAGGCACGCCTCGTCGAGCGCCTCGCGCACGCCGTCGACGCGGTCGCCGGCCCGGCTCGTTGGACGCGGTGCTGCCGGCGATCATCGCGATGTGCCGGGCAATGTGCCGGTGGCCTGTTCGCGCCGAATACCCGCCACCGCCGCCTCGTCGTGCCCGCACCCACGCCCGCCCCCGTGCGCAACGGTGCCGAGCCGGGCATCCCTGTTCGGATAAGGCCGGCCCTTACCGGGCCAACCGCCCCGCGGATGCCGTTGACCGACAACGGATGCTGAGCCGGGGGCGGCGCCCAGCCACGCCCGGATGACGTGGGCGCAGCGTATGCTGCCTGAGTCTTCGACATCGACATCAGCCGCTGCGCTTGGCT
>JBFJWO010000466.1:0-4270 GCA_041623575.1 Gammaproteobacteria bacterium | reverse complement strand
TGTTCAGCTCGCTCATGACCCTGCCCGCGAAGTTCCTGGGCGGCTTCTCGGGGCTGGTGGTGGAAAGCGCGGGTTACGAGACCTTCTTCGTCCTCGCCTCGGCGCTCGGCCTGCCGGCCATCGCGCTGGTGCTGTACCTCGGGCGCGCGACGCGCCGCGGCGAAGAGGTCCTGGCCCGCGGCGAGGAACGCAATCCGGGATGAGGCGAGCGGACCGCTAAGCCACCGCGAAGACGCCGCCGCGCCGCGGGTCACCGGCGCCGTCGAACTGCCCGCCCTCGCTGGTCACGCAGTGCACGCCGCCGAAGAACATGTTCTGCGTGTGCCAGAGCTTGTGCTCCGGCCAGTCCGCGAGCAGTTCGCCGAGCACCTCCGCGTCGCCCTGCTCGACGTTGAGAAAGCCGCGTTCGCAATGCACGCGTGGGCGCCGCACGGCTTCGGCAACCGGCAGGTCGTAGGCCAGCAGGTTGACCAGCACCTGCAGGATGGCGGTGCGGATACGGTTCGAGCCGCCGGAGCCCAGCACCAGGGTGCGTTCGCCGCGCCCCGAGCGGGCCGCCTGGCGCACCAGGCTCGGCGCCATCATGGACGTCATGCGGGTGGCCGGCGACCAGGCGTGGAAGCCGCCGGGGTTCAGGTCCTCCTCGCCTAGCATGTTGTTCAGCATCAGCCCGGTGCCCGGCACCAGCGCGCCGCAGCCCTCGCCGTTGGAGACGGTCAGCGCGGCGGTGTTGCCCTCGCCGTCCACCACGCTGACGTGGGTGGTGCCGCGGACCGCCGCCGGGCGCCCCGCCACCTCGCGGCGGTAGCGTTCGACGAACGCCGGTTCCAGCAACGATTCGTACTCCACCCCCGGGTCCACCAGCACCTCGACCCGCGCCCGGTTGGTCCGGTCCATCACCCGCGCCAGCCTGGCCAGGTGCGACGGCGAACCCCAGGGGCAGGAAGCCAGCGGCAGCGCCTCGAGCAGGCGCAACGCGAAGGCGATGAGGATGCCGCCCGAGGACGGCGGCGGATTGGTCAGCAGCCGCGCCCCGGCAAACGACGTCTGCAGCGGCTCCCGGCGTTCGACGCGATAGCCTTCGAGGTCCTCGCGACGCAGGTGACCGCCGTTGGCGGCGCACTCCTCGACGATCGCGCCCGCCACCTCGCCGCGATAGAACAGGTCGGCACCCTCGTGCGCCAGGCTCTCCAGCAGGTCGGCCCATTGCGGCAGGCGCAGGGCATCGCCTTCGGCCAGCAGACGGGCGTCGGCGCCGCGTGCGTACACGGCGCGTGCGCTCGGCGTCGCGGTGTAGATCGGCTCGACCAGGCTCAGGATATAAGCCTGCAGGGCGTTCAACGGCGCCCCGTCGCGGGCGAGCGCCACCGCCGGCGCGACCACGTCGCGCATGGGCATGCGTCCGAGGTCGGCGTGCACCGCGAACAGCCCCGCCACCAGGCCGGGCGTGGCGATCGCCCCGTTGCCGATGTGAAACTGCTGCACCGCGGTGCCGAAATCCACCGTTACCGGGTAGAACTCGAGCTCCTCGACCGGGCGCGGATAGCGGGGTGTGTCGACGAAGAAATCGTAGAGCCGCTCGCCGCGGCGCGCGCTGGAAGCCATCAGGAACCCGCCGCCGCCGAGCCCCGACAGCACCGGCTCGTAGAGGCAGGCGCAGCAGATCGCGGCCAGCGCCGCATCGAAGGCGTTGCCACCCTCGCGCAGCACCTCGCAGGCGGCCTGCGCGGTGCCGGGATGCCCGGCCGCGACGGCCCCTTTGCCCGAACGTTTCAATGCAGGACGGTGTCGGGTTGCTCGACGACGCGGGCGCTGCTGGCGGGCGAGGCGTGGTGCAGGATCATGCGCCAGCCGCCCTCGACCAGCTGGTAGATGTTGGTGGCCAGCACCGAGCCCTGCAGCCGGCCGTCGACCGCGATGTTCTCGCGCACCGTGTGGATCGCCAGCAGCGCATCCTGCGTGTACTGCTCGTCGCTCAACTCGAACTGCATGTCCCCGTCGGCGGCAAACAGGTGTCGCCAGCTCTCGGCCACCTCCGACGGACCCTCGAGACGCTCGGAGCCGGGGTGTATGCACACCACCCGCTCGTCGTCCGCCCACACCTCCATCATGCTGGCGAGGTCTCGCCGCTCGAAGGCGTCGTAGAACGCCTCCTCCGCCTCCTGGGGCGTCGCAAACACTGCCGTCATCCCGTTTCACCGCTCGCCGTGTTGGACCGCCGGCCATGATACCGTAAGCTTGTCCGCTGCAAGCCAGTCACCTGTCCCTTCCTCGTGAGATCGACCACCGTGGCCCACCTCAAGCTGGCGGCGTTGAGCGACCTGGCCGACCCCGGCTCGGTCGGCTGCACCCTCGGCGAGGGGCAATCGGCGCGCGCGCTCATGCTGGTCAGGAAGGACGGGCGCGTGTTCGCCTACGTCAACAGTTGCCCGCACACGGGCGCCCCGCTCGACTGGGCACCGGGCGTGTTCCTCGACGGCGAAGGCGAATACATCCAGTGCGCGACCCACGACGCGCTGTTCCGTATCGACGACGGCCGCTGCGTTCACGGGCCGTGCCGCGGCGAGCGACTCGAACCGGTGGCCGTGCGCTGCGTCGACGGGTACGTGTGCTACGACGGGGACTGACGGCAGGGGGCTACTGCAAGTCGTTGAAATGAAAGCAAGTCGCTGATCGATTCTCGACGCAGCGCGCTGCAAGAGACCCGGGATGTGCCTTTTCGACGCGCTAGGGCGCGAGCGGCAATCGCCAGGCGAGGTGAAAGGTGACGTCGGGCGCCGAGCCGACGTGGATGTCCTCGATCACCGCCACGTGCAGCAACGAACCGCCCGCGAACCGCAACCAGCCGCCGCTGGCGAGTTGCGCGGCGGGACCGAGTGCACGCGTGTCGCTGTCGTAGAGCGCGCTGTGCGCGCTCAACTCCATCTGCAGGGCAAACGTTGCGGTGAACGCGTAGTGGCCGCCGAGGCTCGCGAACCACGCCCCGCGGTTCTGGCGCTCCGCCACCACGTCGCCGTCGCCGAGCAGCAGCAGACCGGCCGACGCGTAGCCGGCCAGCGGTCCGCTGCCGCGACTCGCGGCGGACACCCAGGCGGCGAGATCCGGGGCCCCCGAGCCGGTCAGGCGCTCGGGATCGCCGGTCGGTAGCTTCAGTTGCAGCCAGGCCCGCGCGCGGTGGCCCGGCCCGTCGGCCAGGTCGCGACCGAGCGCCAGGCGCAGGTCCCCGGGACCTTCGCGGGGCTCGCCCAGGTCGAGCAGCGTCTGGCCCTGGTCGGTGTAACTCACCGCCAACCGGTTGCGCGGTTGCCCGGGCCGGTCGCCCTCGGGAAAACCGAACAGCGCGTGGAAGTCGTCGATGAAGGCATCGAGCCCGCCGGCGCGCTGTGCCGCGAACGGCAACGTCGCCTGCAGCACCCATCCCGGAGCGGGCGTATACCCGCCGCGCACGGTCAGCCGGTAGAACTCGCCGTCGATGAACAGGCGCTCGCCGTCCCGCTCCTCCTCGTGCAGGGTGTTGGTCACGTCGAGGGACACGTCCACCGCCGCCGGCCGGTCGTGCCCGGCGAACACGTCGCCGGCATCGGGCAGCCCGTGCACGGCGACCAGGGGGTTGCGGTCGTGGGTGGCGAAAGGCAGCGGTGGCGCTTCGAGGGCGAACGCGGGCAGCGCCGACAGCAACGCCAGCGCAAGCGTTGCACGGCGGGCGAAGCGGGCCGGGGCCGCTGCCGGCGTGCCCGCCGCTCGCGCGCGCGGCGGTCTCAATGCCCGGGAGTTTCCGGGCCCATCTGGCGTTGCACCAGCGAGCGCAGGGTACGCGCCGGCTTGGCCCCCACCGACCGTTCGTACTGCGCGTAGACCTCGCTCATGTGCGAGCGCAACTGCCCGGGGGTGCGACAGTCCGCCAGGCGCCGGATCAAGGTCCCGCCGCCGGCCCCGAGGTCGGCGTGTATCCGGTCGGCCAGCAGGCGCTTGACGAACTCCAGGTTCTCCTGCTGCTCGTCCGCCAGCGGCCATTGCTCGGGCGCCTCCGCCTCGATGCAACCCGCCTGCTCCAGCGCCGCCATCAACCGGCCGATTTCCTCGACCCCGCCCAGGCTGACGCCGATCTCGGCCACCGAGCGCTTGCCGTCGACCAGGATCAGGACCTGGCGCAGGCGCGGCGCGAGCCCGCGCCCGCGGCGCTGGATCTCCGCGCGCCCGAGCGCCGTCTTGATGTAAACAGTTTCGGGTGCCATTCACGCTCCCCGGCGAATTGTTCTCGTTCGCGCGC
>JBFJWO010000465.1:0-4274 GCA_041623575.1 Gammaproteobacteria bacterium | reverse complement strand
CCAGCATGCCCAGCATCGCCCGTTACCTGCGCTACGCGCGCCCGGCGACGCCCGCCACGGCGTCGCGATGAGCAGCGGGCGGTTGCGCGTCGTGTTCGCCGGCACGCCCGACTTCGCGGTGCCGAGCCTGGCCGCGTTGCTGGCGCACGACGCCCAGGTGCTGGCCGTCTACACCCAACCCGACCGCCCCGCCGGGCGCGGGCGCAAGCTCAGCGCCAGCCCGGTCAAACGCCTCGCCGAGGACCACGGGCTCAGGATCGAGCAACCGCAGAGTCTGCGCGCTCCGCCGGCCGCGCCGCGGCTCGCGGAACTGCGCGCGGACGTGATGGTGGTGGTGGCCTACGGGTTGATCCTGCCGCCCGCGGTGCTGGCGACGCCCGCGCACGGGTGCATCAACGTGCACGCCTCCCTGCTGCCGCGCTGGCGCGGTGCGGCACCGATTCAGCGGGCGTTGCTGGCCGGCGACCGGGAAACCGGCGTCTCGGTCATGCACATGGACTCGGGCGTCGACACGGGTGACGTGCTGGCGACCCGCGCGTGTCCCATCGCCGCCGACGACACGTCCGCGAGCCTGCACGACAAGCTCGCCGCGCTCGGTGCCGAGTTGCTGACGGCGTGCCTGGAAGACTGGGTCGCGGGGCGCATCGAACCACGGCCGCAGCCGGCCGAGGGCGCCTGCCTCGCGGAGAAAGTGGCCCGCGCCGAGGCCGCCATCGACTGGGCCCGGCCGGCGTCGTCCATCGAGCGTGCGGTGCGCGCTTTCAACCCCTGGCCGGTGGCCTACACCGACCTGAACGGCTCGCTGTTGCGGGTGTGGGAGGCTTCGGTGGTCGCCGGCCGCGGGTCGCCCGGGCAGGTGCTGGCAGCCGGCACCGCCGGGATCGAGGTCGCCTGTGGTGAGCAGGCTTTGCGCATCACGCGCCTGCAGCTTGCCGGCAAGCGCGTGCTCGGCGCCGAGGAGTTCTGTCGCGGAGTGGACCTGAGCGGCGTGCGTCTTGGCCAGGCCGGCGATGGCGGCTGAGGTCTCGTGTGCGGCAGTGCGCGTGCTCGACCGGGTCCTCGGGCAGGGTGCCTCGCTGGACGCGGTGCTCGGTCCCGAGCTCGCCCGCCTGCCCGAACGCCAGCGCGGGCTGTGCGCGCAGCTCTGTTACGGCGCGTTGCGCTGGCACGCTCGACTGGCGGCGCTGCTCGAACAGCTCCTGGCCACGCCGTTGCGCAAACGCGACCGCGATGTGCAACTGCTCCTCCTGTGCGCCCTGTTCGAGCTGGAATACCTCTCGAGCGCCGCCTACGGGGTGGTCGATCGCAGCGTCGAGGCGGCCCGCGCGCTCGGCAAGCCGTGGGCGGCACGCCTGGTCAACGCGGTGCTGCGCCGTTTTCAGCGCGAGCGCGAAGCGCTGCTCGCGCGGGTCGACGCGGAGGATACTGCGCGGCTCGCCTATCCCGGGTGGTGGCTGGCGAGCTGGCGCGAGGACTGGCCGGAGAGCTGGCTCGAAGTCGCCGAGGCGGGCAACCGCCGCGCGCCGATGACCTTGCGGGTCAACCGCCGGCGCGTATCCCGCGAGTCCTACCTCGAACGCCTGCGAGACGACGGTATCGGTGCGAGTGCGCATCCGCTCGCGCCCGACGCCGTGGTTCTCGACGCGCCGGTGGCGATCGAGCGCCTGGCCGGGTTCGCGGCCGGCGAGGTGTCGGTGCAGGACGCGGCTGCCCAGCTGGCCGCGCCGCTGCTGGACCTCGCGCCCGGCCAGCGACTGCTCGATGCCTGCGCGGCCCCCGGCGGCAAGACCGCGCACGCGCTGGAGATCCAGCCGGGCCTGCGCGAAGTGGTCGCCCTGGACGTCGACGCCGAACGCGCGGGGCGTATCGCCGAGACGCTCACCCGCCTCGGGCTGCGTGGCGAGGCGCAGGTGCGGGTGGCCGATGCCGGCGAGCCGGCCTCGTGGTGGGACGGCCAGGCGTTCGACCGAATCCTGCTCGACGCGCCGTGCTCGGGCAGCGGGGTGATCCGCCGCCACCCCGACATCAAGCACCTGCGCCGGGCGAGCGATGTGAGCGCGATGGCCCGGCGCCAGTCTGTACTACTGGACGCGCTCTGGCCGGCGCTGGCACGGGGCGGTATGCTGCTTTACGCGACCTGTTCGGTTAACCGCATGGAAAACGACACCCTCATCACCGCCTTCCTGGGGCGTACCGCCGACGCCTGCGAGCAGCCGTTGCCGGGCGATTGGGGCCGCGCCTGTCGCCACGGTCGCCAATTGCTGCCGGGTACCCTGGGCATGGACGGCTTCTACTATGCTCGACTGCTCAAGCGGGCGTGAGCAGCCGTTGCGGCGGGCCTCGCGGGCAGTGGCGTGCCTGGCCGTGATCACGTCGCTGCTGACGCCGCCCGCCGCGGCGCGGGCCGACCCGGGGTTTTCCATCGTGCGCGCGGACACGCGCCTGAGGGCGGGTGTGTACCTGCTCGACGCCGAGTTCGACCTCGACCTCACTGAGGCGCCCCTGCAGGCGCTGCGCAGCGGCGTGCCGCTGTACGTCAGCATCGACATCAGCGTCACCCGCGAGCGCAACTGGTGGTGGGACGAAACGGTTGCCAGCCTCGCGCAGCGCTACCGGCTCGAGTACCACGCGCTCAGCTCGCTGTATCTCGTGGTCAATCTCAATACCGGGGTCAGGCGCAGCTTCCGGGACGTGGGGCCGGCGCTGCAGCACATGGGTCGGCTGTACGACTTCCCGCTGCTGGACCGGGTGCTGATCGGCGAAGCCTGGCGCTACATGGGCGTCGTGCGCGTCAGCCTCGACCTCGGCCGGCTGCCGCTGCCGCTGGTGCCCGGGGCGTACCTGTCGAGCGACTGGCGCCTCGCCAGCGAGGACTACCAGTGGTTGCTCAAGTGATCCGGCGCCTGGCCGGCGGCGTGACGCCGATGGTGGCGTTGTTCGCGCTGCTGCTGCTGTCGCTGTACGTGCTCGGCAACACCGCCGAGAACCTGGAACGGTTCGGGCAGCTCTACGTGTGGCTGCTGGTGGTGAACGCGCTGGGGCTGGTGTTCATCGCGATCCTGATCGGTGTCAACACCTGGAACCTGATCTCCCAGTTCCGTCGCCGCGCCGCCGGGTCGCGGCTGACCGCCCGGCTGGTGGTGATGTTCGTGTTCCTGACCCTGGTGCCGGTCACCATCGTGTTCTCGTTCTCGGTCAAGTTCCTGCAGTCGGGCATCGACAGCTGGTTCGACGTGCAGGTCGAGGAAGCCCTGCAGAAAGCGCTCGAGCTGAGCCGCGATTCGCTGGGTGTGCAGATGCGCACCCTGGTGCGGATCACCCAGCAGATGACCGACCGCCTGGCGGACGTGAGCTCGGACATGGCGGTGGTGACCCTGAACGACCTGCGGGCCGACAGCCACGCCTCGGAGCTGACCCTGCTCACCACTTCCAACCGGGTGATCGCCTCGAGCAGCGTCGAGGACGTCGGCGTCGTGCCGGCGCGCCCGGACGAGGCCATCGTCACCCAGGTGCGCGACGGCGAGGACTATGTCGGGCTCGACCCGATCGAGGACTCGGGGCTGCACGTGCGGGTGGTGGTCACCGTGCTGTCGGCGGACCCGGGCGGCGAGAACCGTATTCTGCAGGCGCTCTACCCGATCACCGAGCGCATCAACACCCTGGCCGACGTGGTGCAGGCGGAGTTCCAGAAGTATCAGCAGCTCACGTACCTGCGCCAGCCGCTCAAGGTGAGCTTCATCCTCACGCTTTCGCTGGTGCTGCTGCTCAGCGTGTTGAGCTCGGTGTGGATGGCGTTTCACCTGGCGCGGCGGCTGATGTCGCCGATCCACGAGCTGGCCGAGGGCACGCAGGCGGTGGCCGAGGGCGACTACTCCACCCGCCTGTCGCCGTCCGGGCGCGACGAGCTGGGGTTCCTGGTGCGCTCGTTCAACGAGATGACCGCGCGCCTCGCCATGGCCCGTGACGAAGCGCGCCTCAGCCACATGCGCGTGGAAAGTCAGCATACCTACCTGCAGGCGGTGCTCGGCAAGATCTCCAACGGGGTCATTACGCTCAACATGCGCGCCGAGTTGCGTACCGCCAACCAGGCTGCCGTGAACATACTCGGCGCCGACCTCTCGGCGCACCTGGGCCAGCCGCTGCGCCTGTTGTCGGCCGTGCACGGCGATCTCGAGCCGTTCATCGAGTCGGTGCTGCCGCACGTGCACCGCGGTGAAGAGGAGTGGGGTGAGCAGATCGAGCTGTTCGGTCAGCAGGGGCGCCGCGTGCTGGTG
>JBFJWO010000464.1:0-4304 GCA_041623575.1 Gammaproteobacteria bacterium | reverse complement strand
GCCGCCGGCAGCGTCGCCGCCGCCCGCACCGGAGGGCCTGGCGGTGCAACTGCTGGCGCCGTCGACAGCCAGGGCGGGCGCCTTGCTGACGCTGGCGGTGGACCTCGGTGGCCAGGGACAGCATGGCGGCGGCGCGGTCGATGTCGCCTACGACGCCACGTTGCTGGAACCGGTGGGTTTTGCCGGGCCGGGCGAGGGTCAGGCGACCGCGGCGCTGACCGCGGGCGCGCTGCCGAGCAAGCTGTCGCTGGTGTTCCAGGTCAAGCCCGATGCCGCCGGCCCGGCCGCCGTGGCGGTGACCGGGGTGAGCCTGGATGTCGGCGGACAGCGGGTGGCCACGCCCATCAGTGCATCGGCGATGGTCACGATCGTGCCGTGATGCGCAGGGCTGTCGGCTTCACCCTCATCGAGCTTGTGGTCACGGTGGCGATCCTCGGCATTCTCGCCGCGGGCGCGCTGCCGCTGGCCGAACTCGGGGCGCAGCGCGCGCGCGAGTCGGACCTGCGCGTCGCCCTGCGCCAGATCCGCAACGGCCTGGACGCCTACAAGGCGGCCTTCGATGGCGGGCGCATCGAGCGCCGGGCCGGGGCGTCGGGCTACCCGCCCGATCTGGCGGTGCTCGCCAACGGCGTGCCCGACGCCGCCGAGCCGGATGGACGCCGGATCTATTTCCTCCGCCGCGTCCCGCGCGATCCCTTTCATCCCGACCCGGACGTTGCTGCCGACAAGACCTGGGGAAAGCGCAGCTACGCCAGCCCGCCCGGCGCGCCGCGCGAGGGCGCGGACGTGTTCGATGTCTATTCGCTGTCCGGGCGCGTCGGCCTCAACGGCGTGCCGTACAGGGAGTGGTAGGCCGATGGCGCACGACGACATCGACTGCGGCGACCGCCGCGACCGCAGCGGGCGCAGCCCGACGCCGGTGCGACGAGGCGTGCGTGCGGGCTTCACCCTGATCGAGTTGCTGGTCGTGATGGCGATCGTGGCCACGCTGCTGTCGATCGCGGCGCCGCGCTATTTCGACCATATCGACCGCGCGCGCGAGAACACCCTGAAGCAGTCGCTGGGCGTCATGCGCGATGCGATCGACAAGTTCCGCGCCGATGCCGGCGAGTATCCGGCGAACCTGGAGGAACTGGTGACGCGGCGCTACCTGCGGGCGGTCCCGGTCGATCCGCTGACCGAGTCGGCCGACACCTGGCAGATCGTGCCGCCGCGCGAGGGCGAGGAAGGCGGGGTCGGCGACGTGCGCAGCGGGGCGCCGGGCAGCGCCCGCGATGGCGGGGCCTATGCCGACTGGTAGGTGGCGGCAGCGCGCCGGCCGGCAGCACGGATACACGTATCTGCTCGTGCTGTTCCTGGTCGCCGGCCTCGGCGCCTTCGCGGCCCAGGCCGGCGTGGTGTGGCAGGCAGTGGCGCAACGCGAGCGCGAGGCCGAACTGCTGGCGATCGGGAGCGAGATCGCGCGGGCGATCGCGCGCTACCGCGACGAAACGCCGGCGGGCGCGCCGCAATGGCCGACCTCGCTCGAGCAGCTGGTGGAAGACCGGCGCTATCCGCAGCCGCGCCGCCACCTGCGCCGCATCTACCGTGACCCCCTCACCGGCCGCGCCGAATGGGGGCTGGTCCGCGCCGGCGATGCGGTCGTCGGCATTCACAGCCTGTCCACGCAGGCGCCGATCCGCCGCGCCGATCTGCCGCCCGAGCTGGACCGCGGCGCCGAATCGGCCACGTCCTATTCGGAATGGGTGTTCCGGCCGGGCTTGCAGGCGGGCAGCGCAGGCGCCGCGGCGGGGACAAGATGATGACGGGGACCGCGAAGCCCATGGAAGGAATGGCATCTGCCGCCGGGCGCCCGGCGTTGGCCGTCGACGGCATCGAGGATGCGGCCGGCACCCGGCATGTGGCGGCAACCGGTGAGGTGCGCATCGTCTCGCTCGTGCCCTCGCTGACCGAACTGTTGTTCGAACTCGGACTGGGGGCGCAGGTGGTCGGGCGCACCGGCTTCTGCGTGCATCCGCGCGCGGCCCTGCGCACGGTGCCCAAGGTCGGCGGCACCAAGGACGTCAAGCTCGACGTCATCCGCGCGCTGGTGCCGACGCACGTGATCGTCAATATCGACGAGAACCGGCGCGAGACGGTGGATGAACTGGCGGCCTTCGTGCCGAACGTGATCGTCACCCATCCGTGCACGCCGGAAGACAATATCAACCTCTACCGGCTGTTCGGCGGCATCTTCGGCTGCGCGGCGGCGGCCGCGCGGCTGGAGCAGGCATTGCGCGCCGCGCTGGCGCGGGCGCAGGCGGTGAAGACCGAACTGGCGCCGGAGCGCGTGCTGTATCTGATCTGGCGCGAGCCATGGATGACGGTCGCGCGCGACACCTACATCTCGGCGATGCTGGCGACGGTGGGCTGGCAGACCCTGCCGGCGGTCGAAGGCGGCGCGGCGGGCGCCGGCCGCTATCCGGCCTTCGCCTGGGACGCGGCGTGGCTGGGGCAGGTGCAGCGCGTGCTGCTGTCGAGCGAGCCTTACCGCTTCGCCGGGCGCCATGTCGGCGAGGTGGCGGCGTTGTCGGCGCGACCGGCGACGCTGATCGATGGCGAAATGGCGTCGTGGTACGGCAGTCGCGTCATCGACGGCCTGCGCTATCTCGCGGACCTGCGCCGCAGGCTCGCAACGGGGCAACCGCCCTGAGCTCGGCGCCGGCGTCTGCCGCAGGCCTCGACGCTCGTCGGCGGTGGTGCCGTGCCCCGGGGGCGTGGCTTGAACGCTTCTTGCGAACTTCAGGTGGCGCTGTGTACGACCACGTCGGCGACGAAGGCTTCCGGGCTCAGGATGTGGAAGCGCTCGCGCACCAGGCGGTGGCGGGCGAGCCTGAGCAGCGCCTTGTCGCGCGTGAGCAGGTGGCTTGCGCCGCAGTCGCGCGCGATCTCGAGGAATTTCTGGTCGTCCGGGTCGCGGCAGGCGGGCAGCGCGTCGGCCGCCCCGGTCGCAAGCGAAGTCGTGTGCGGAGCGGGTTCGAGCAGGCGGCGGTAGGCATCTTGCAGCGCCTGCTGGTCGAGCGCCGGGGCCTCGAACCGTGGATAGGCCAGCACGCAGCGCAATTCTTCCAGGGCGTCGTCGCGGCTGTGGAGCGAGTATTCGCCACTTTCGATCGCCGCACGCAACGTGCCCAGCGCCGGGTCGCGGAATAGCCACAGGGCGAGCACGGTGTTGGTATCCAGCACGAGGCGAAGTGGCGCGGGCATGGAGCCGGATGGCGTAGCGGAAATGAAAAAGGGGAGGGGCACCCCTCCCCTTCGCAACGGCGATCGGCCGCGGTCAGGCCGCTTCTTCGGCGTCGGAGTCGCCGCGGATCTTGACGAACGAGCCGGGCGCATCCTCGAGCGCCTTGAGCTTGCCCTTGGCAGGGTCGCGCGCTTCGACCTGCTCGCTGTCGTGCGCGGTGACCCAGGCCTGCCAGTCGGTCCACCACGAGCCTGCATGTTGCTGGGCGCCGACGAACCAGTCGTCTGACGTGCCCGGAAGCTTGGCGGCAGGGTTCACCCAGTAGCCGTACTTGTTCGCCGCCGGCGGATTCACGATGCCCGCGATGTGGCCCGAGCCCCCCAGCACGAAGCGCACCGGGCCGCCGAAGTTGCGCGCGCCGAGGTAGGTGCTCTTCCACGGCGCGATGTGGTCTTCGATCGTGGAGATGAAGTAGCAAGGCGTCTTGATCTTGCCGAGGTCGATCGGCACGCCCTCGATCTCGACGCCGCCCGGCTCGACGAGCCGGTTTTCCATGTACAGCTTGCGCAGGTAGAAACTGTGCATCTTCGCCGGCATGCGGGTGGAGTCGGAGTTCCAGTACAGCAGGTCGAAGGGGAAGGGGTCCTTGCCGAGCAGGTAGTTATTCACGACGAAGGACCAGATCAGGTCGTTCGAACGCAGCATGTTGAAGGTGCCGGCCATCTCGGAACCTTCGAGGTAGCCGCGCTCGAACATCTTCTTCTCGAGGCTGGAGACCTGCTTCTCGTCGATGAAGACGCCCAGTTCGCCCGGCTCGGAGAAGTCGGTCATGGTGGTGAAGAAGGTCGCCGAGCCGATGCGGCTGGCCTGCTTCTTGGCCGCAAGGTAGGCCAGCGCCGTGGCGAGCAGGGTGCCGCCCAGACAGTAGCCAGCGGCGTTGACCTGCTTCTCGCCGGTCTGCTTCTCGATCGCGTCGAGGGCGGCGACGACGCCTTCGGTCACGTAGGAGTCGAAGGTCTTCTCGGCCTGCCGCTCGTCCGGGTTGACCCAGGAGATCACGAACACCGTATGGCCCTGG
>JBFJWO010000463.1:0-4309 GCA_041623575.1 Gammaproteobacteria bacterium | reverse complement strand
GGAAGTAGAGCACGATATAGAGGCTCGCATCGATCAGGCCCAGCACGCGGGCCGGCCAGTTGCGGTAGAGGAAATCCGCGCGGATGTGCACGCCCTTCGAAAGCGCGTAGCCCGCGCCCAGCATGAACAGCGCGCCGTAGAACATCCGGCTCAGGTCGTAGGCCCACATGGTCGGCGCGAGGAAGAACTTGCGAGCCAGCACCTCGTAGACCATGGCCAGCATCAGCGGCACCGTCAGCCAGCACACGGTGCGCCCGACCCAGAGGCTGAAGGTGTCGATGCCGGTGATCGTTCGCGCCATCCAGCGCGGCATGTCCTCGGGCATCTCGGGTGGTGTGTCCGAGCGGCGATCGGCGAGGATCTCGTCGGCAATGTCGCTTTCGTGCATCGCAGGTTCCGCTGTGCGCGCCGCGTCCGCGATCAGGGAGAGGCGCGAACCGGGCGCGTTGCATCCTGCCCGGCCCGGGCCGTTCGATGTGCCGCCGCCGCGGCGGCGGCGGCACGCAAGGGGGCGGGCATCTGCCCGCCCCGGTCTACGGTCTTGCTATTTCTTGCTCTTGGCGTAGGCCATGCCGAGGCTCGCGTTCGACATCTGCGCCCCGGCCCAGAAGGGCACGGCGACGTCGGCAAAGGCCTTCTGCGAATCCCACACCTGCTTGAAGAAGGCGTTCTCGGCGGCGTTCTTCTCCAGGCTGGCACGCGCGGCGTCCATGTATTCCTTGAAGTAGTCGGCCGGGGTGTCATGCAGGATGACGCCGTGGTTCTCGGTCAGGTCCTTCAGCGCCTTGCCGTTTTCGTAGATGCGGTAACCGAGCGAGCGCATCAGCGAGGCGTCGGCCGAGACCTGGATCGCCTTCTGCTGGTGCGGGGTCAGGCTCTTCCACACGTCGCCGTTGATGTAGATGTCGGCGTTGACCACGACCTGGTGCAGACCCTGCAGGTAGTAGTGCTTGAGCACTTTCTGGAAGCCGAACACGCTGTCCGGCTTCGGGCAGCACCACTCGGCGGCGTCGATCACGCCTTTCTCCAGCGCCGGCAGGATGTCGCCGCCGCCCATGGCGACCGAGGCGACGCCGATGTCCTTGTAGGTCTGGCCCGGGATGCCGGGAGGCGTGCGGAAACGGTACTTGCGAAAGTCCGCCATGCTGTTGATCGGTTCCTTGAACCAGCCGAGCGCTTCGGGGCCGACCGGCTGCAGCATGAAGCCCTTGACGTTCATGCCCATTTCTTTCCACAACTGGTCGTACAGTTCCTGGCCGCCGCCGTACATGAACCAGGAAATGAAGGCGATGTTGTCGATACCGACGCCGGCGCCCGCGACCGGGGAGCCGAACAGCATCGCGGCCGGGTGCTTGCCGGACCAGTAGTGCGTCCAGGCGAAACCGGCCTCGATCAGGCCCTTGTCGACCGCGTCCAGGGTGTCGGCGACGCCGACGATGGCGCCGGCCGGCAACACTTCGATGGTTACGTCGCCGTTGGTCAGCGCGCTGACGTTGGCGCCGAAATCGTTGAGCATGGTGACTTCGTCCGCCTTGGACGGAATCACGGACTGCACGCGGATCGTCACCTTTTTCGCGTACGCCGCGCCGCTGAACGCCAGGCTCGCGCCCAGCAAGATCGTCAACCAGGGTCTGGTCATGAGTCTCCTCCTGCTCCCGTGCGGGATCGTTATGTGGTCGTGCGGAGGGCGCGCGCGTCGCGCCTTCCCGAAATCGTTTCGTGTTCTCCGCGGGTTGCGCAGACCCATGACGGGTATCGCGGCCCCGGCGCCTGCCAACGGTTCTATTGCCGTTGTAAGCGCTTTCAACATTGGGCATGATTGGATCACCCCGCCGGCGCAATGTCAACAAGGTGCCGGCCCGCGATGGAGGATAGATGACCCGACAGCGCCGCAACCGCGAGCCCGCTGGCGGCGCCGCGCCGCGCCTGGCCGACGTCGCGCGCCTCGCCGGTGTCTCGACGGCGACCGTTTCGCGGGTGCTGAGCGGGCAGGCGGCGGTGACCGACGCACCGCGCCGCGCGGTGCTCTTGGCCATCGAGCAGCTGGGCTACGTGCCCGACGGCGCGGCCCGTGCGCTTGCCACGCGGCGCTCCAACACCATTGGTGCCGTGGTCCCGACCATCGACAACGCCATCTTCGCCGGCTGCATCCAGGCCCTGCAGGGCGAGCTGGCGCTGACCCGGCGCACCCTGGTGCTGGCGAGTTCGGGCTACGACGCCGGTCGTGAACGCCACCAGGTCATGAGTCTCGTGGAGCGGGGCATCGACGGGCTGATGCTGGTGGGCGCACAGCGCGAGCCGTCCGTGTACACGTTGCTCGAGCGCAAGCGCATTCCCTACGTCATCACCTGGGTGCACCGCAGCGCCGCGCACCCGTGCATCGGCTTCGACAACGAGCGGGCCGGCTACCTCGCCGCCCGTCACCTGCTGGACCTGGGTCATCGCGAGTTCGCCATGGTGAGCGGCATTCTCGACGGCAACGACCGCGCGCAGGCGCGTGTCGTCGGCGTGCGCCGGGCACTGGCGGAGGAGGGGCTGGAGCTGCCGCCGGCGCGGTTGCTGGAGAAACGCTACCGGGTCGCCGACGGCCGGGTCGCGGCGGCCGAGATCCTGGCCCCGGGCTCGGCGGTGAGCGCGATCGTCAGCGGCAACGACGTGCTCGCGCTGGGCGTGCTGTTCGAGTGCCAGGCGCGCGGCATCGCGGTGCCCGGGCGCGTCTCGGTGACGGGCATCGACGACTCCGAACTCGCCGCCAGCGTGACGCCGGCGCTCACCAGCGTCCGGGTGCCGGCGCGCGAGATGGGACGCCAGGCCGCAGCCTACCTGCTGGCACGCCTGCACGACGCGCCCGCGGCGGCGCCCTTGGAACTGCCGGTGACGCTGCAGGTGCGGGGCACGACCGCGGCACCGGCCTGAGCCGGAGCGGACGCTGTGCGGAACGCCGCCGCAGCGGCCCCGGGCGCGGGGCGTCAGCCCGAGTCGATGCGGCGAACGAGCTTACGCCCCCCAGCACGTCGATGACCGCCTTTGGCGGCGAGTCCCGGTACGGCGGTGCTGGCGAAGTGCTCGACGAGGACGATGACGCCCGGTCCGAACCGCTCGTGCAGCGCCTACGCCGCCGGCCGGGCGGAGTCGTAGTCGACCACCTCGATCGGGTACATGGCGCGCCGGGTGCGCGCCCTAGCGCGGTGGCGGCGGGGGCGGCATCGCGTCGAAGCGCGCGATATCCTCGCGAGTGAGGTCCCACGCCGGGCGCACGCCGCAGTAGACCACCGCGCCGGGCTCGAACCAGGCGTTGTCGTCGACGCTGCCGACCGCCACGGCGCGTACGCCGGGGCGAGCCGAGTTGCGGGAGAACAGCCGCCCGCCGCATCGCGGACAGAACGCCCGGGTGTTGGTGTTGCCGCTGTCCGCCGTCACCGCGTACTCGGCGATCTCGCCCTCGATGCGGACATCGTCCTCGGCGAAGAAGGCGAGCGACATGTGGCCCGTGCCGGAGGCACGCTGACAATCCTTGCAGTGGCACTGGGCCATGCGGGCCGGGGGCGCCGTCAGTTCGTACTTGACCGCGCCGCACAGGCACTGACCGGTTGCGAAGACTTCTGCTGGCATGGGGTTTCCTCTCGGTGTCGCGGGTATCAATCGCCCCAGGTGTTGGCCGAGGCCGCGAAACGCGCCGGCTCCTGCACGCGGATCACGCAGAAGCGCTGGCCGCTCGGCGCCTCCATGACCCACCAGGTCTTGATCCGGGCGAGGCGTTTTGCGCCGAGGGCCTCGAGGCGCTCGACCTCGGCGTCGATGTCGTCGGTCTCGATGTCGAGGTGCACGCGGCTGGGGTGGCTGACGTGTTGCACTTCGACGTGCAGCGCGCCCGCCGCCGGTTCGAGTTCCACGTAGCCCGGATCGGTGGCGTCCGTCGACCGGCGTGCGAGGCCCAGGGCTTCGCTCCAGAACGCCGCTGCCGTGTCCAGGTCCGGCGCGTTGCAATCGATGATGACCCCGGCGAGGCGGCTCTTGTGCATGTCTTCTCCGGCGGCGTCTGGCGCGGCCACGGTAGCAGACTGCCGGCATGGCCTCCAGCGCCGGGCTCGGGCGCGCCCTGCCAGGAGGCCGCGCGCTCAGCCGGCGTCTAGGAAGGCGCGCAGTTCGGCGATCACCTCGCGCGGCGCTTCCTCGGCCAGGAAGTGCCCGCAGTCCAGCGACTTCGCCGTGACCGTCTGCGCATACTGCCGCCACACCGCCGGCACGTCGTAGGTGCGGTGCACGAAGCCGCGTTCGCCCCACAGCGCCAGCACCGGGCAGCCCAGCT
>JBFJWO010000462.1:0-4330 GCA_041623575.1 Gammaproteobacteria bacterium | reverse complement strand
GGCGCCAACGACGTCGCCAACGCGGTGGGGCCGCTGGCCGCCATCAACGAGGCCGTCGTCTCGGGCGGTCGCGCCGCCAAGGCCGCCATCCCGCTGTGGGTGATGATGGTGGGCGCGCTAGGCATCTCCATCGGGCTGGCGTTGTACGGGCCGCGGCTGATACGCACGGTCGGCTCGGAGATCACCGATCTGGACCAGTCGCGGGCGTTCTGCATCGCGCTCTCGGCGGCGCTCACCGTGATCCTCGCCAGCCAGCTCGGGCTGCCGGTCAGCTCCACCCACATCGCGGTCGGCGCGGTGTTCGGCGTCGGCTTCCTGCGCGAGCACTTGAAAGTCGCCTACCAGCAGAAGATCGACAAGATCCGCGCGCACTACGAGGGCATGGCGCGCGCCGACGTGGACGCCTACCTGGCGCGCTTCGAGGCTGCATCGATGGCCGAAAAGGCGGCCATGCTCAAGGAACTCAAGGCCAGCCCACCCACCGAGTCCCGGCTGACCAGGCGCGAGCGCAAGGGATTGAAGAAGGCCTACAAGCGCGACCTGGTGCGCCGTTCCGCGCTGGTACGCATCGTCGCCGCCTGGTTGATCACGGTGCCGGTCTCCGCGCTGCTCGCGGCGATGTTGTACTTCATGCTGCGCGGCATGCTGCTGCCCTGACGGCCGCGCACACCCGGCCGGACGGCCGCCGCGCCGACGGCCGCGTCGCCGGGCGCCGACTCAGAGTTTGTGAAAACTTCGGACGTCGGGCTACGCGCGTCGATTGGCGAGCGATGACCAAGGCGTCTGTGGCGAAAGCGAGGGAGCTTGGTTGTTCCAGGTGACCGCTGCTTTCGCCACGGACAACGCCGCCGCAGCCGCCGAGCGACTTGCGCAGCAGATGGACGGTTTTTTCACGCGCTCTCAGGGCGTGCCGATCTCCTGCACGATCTCGGCGAACGAGTGCGCCGTGGGGACCTCGTCGCTGACCGGCACGCCCAGCTGCCGGCTGATCTGGGTGGTGGAGAAGACGCCGCGCAGTGCCTGTTCGCCGCTGGCCGGGTCGATCTGCGCGACCAGCCCGTGCTGGCGCTCCAGCGCGTGCAGCGTGGCGAGCACGTCGCCGACCTTGGCGTGCAGTACCTTCTCGTAGTCGATCACCTCGATGGCGCTCTGCGGGGTCATGATCATCTCGACCGTCACGTCGTCGTGCGCGATTCGTTGCTCGCCCACCAGCCGCACCGGGCGCTCGCCCTGTATGTCCCTGGCGGTGATCAGGCCGATGACACGGCGCCGCTCATCGGTTACCAGCAGCAGCCGCACGCCCGACAACTTCATGTGCTCGAGCGCGTCGTCGATGCTGCGTTCCGGCGGCGTCGTGACGGCACGCACCACCGAGAAGTCGGTCATGACCTGCGTGGCCGGGTCTTCCAGGTGCACGAGTTCCGGCAGCGGCGCGGCGCTGGTGTCGCGTGCGAGCGGCTTGAGCCGGGTGCCGGCGGCAAGGGGCGTGTGGGCGATCGGGACGAAGTTCTGCATGGTGACCTCCGCTGGTTCGAAGCGCGGTTCCGACGCCTGAGCGTCGGCAGGGACACGGCTGCCCGAACTATACGACAGGCGCGGCGGCGTCGGTTTTCCGCGCGGCGCGATGCGCGCGTACCGGTGCCGGCTCATCGTGCGCGCCCCGCCGGGCCGGACCGCCGGAGGGCGCGACCGCGGCCGCGGGACCGGTATGCTTGCGCCATGAGCGACAAGGTCACCCTCGCCGACGTCTACGCGGCGCGCACCGCCATCGCCGGTCTCGTGCGGCGCACGCCGCTGCGGCACTCGCCGTCGCTGTCGAAGCTCACCGGGGCCGAGGTGCACCTCAAGCTGGAGACCACGCACGACACCGGCGCCTTCAAGATCCGCGGCGCCACCAACTTCGTCGCCCGGCTCGACGACGAGTCGAGGTCGCGCGGCGTGGTCACCGTGTCGACCGGCAACCACGGCCGCGGCGTGGCGCTGGCGGCGAAGCGCGCCGGTGTGCGCGCCGTGGTGTGCATGTCCGAGCTGGTGCCGGCGAACAAGGTCGAGGCGATACGGGCGCTCGGCGCCGAGGTGCGCATCGTCGGCCGCAGCCAGGACGACGCCGAGGTCGAGGCCGACCGGCTGGCGGCCGAGGGCATGGTCAAGCTGCCGCCCTTCGACCACCCGCACGTGATCGCCGGTCAGGGCACCATCGGCATCGAGTTGCTGGAGGACCTGGGGCGGGTCGACATGCTCATCTGCCCGCTCTCCGGCGGCGGCCTGCTGGCCGGCGTCGCGCTCGCGTTGAAGAGCGCCGAGCCCGCGACCCGCGTCATCGGCGTGAGCATGGCGCGCGGGGCCGCCATGGCCGAGAGCCTGCGCGCCGGCAAGCCCGTGCAGGTCGAGGAACTGGCGACGCTGGCGGACAGCCTGGGCGGCGGCATCGGGCTGGACAACCGCTGGACCTTCCAGATGGTGCGCGACCTCGTCGACCGCACGGTGCTGCTGGACGAGGAGCAGATCGCGGCCGGCATGCGCCACCTGTACTGGCAGGAACGGCTGGTGTCCGAGGGTGGCGGCGCGGTCGCCGTCGCGACCCTGCTCGCCGGGCTGGGCGGGCGGCTGGCCGGCAACGTCGTGTGCCTGGTGAGCGGCGGCAACGTCGACATGCAACGCTTCACCGAGATCGTCGCCGGCGGCGCACCGGGCTGAGCTGCACCGATACCCGACGGGGGGCATCCGATGACCGTGCTAGTGCTCACCGAGCCGCAACTCCGCGAGTGTGCAGGCATCGACCCGGCCGCGCTCGCCGCGGTGCGCGACGCTTTCACCTGGCTGCACGAGGGGCGGGTGGCGATGCCGCCCGTCATGCACATCGACATCGCCGACCGCGGTGGCGACGTCGACATCAAGAGCGCGTACGTGCGCGGCGGCTACAGCCTGGCCGTGAAAATCGCCTCGGGCTTCTTCGGCAACCCCGAGCGCGGTCTGCCCAGTTCCAGCGCCATGGTGGTGGTGCTGTCCGCGGCAACGGGATTCTGCGAGGCGGTGCTGCTCGACAACGGCTATCTCACCGATCTGCGCACCGGGCTCGCCGGCGCGGTCGCCGCCGAACGCCTGGCGCCACGCCGTGTGCGCACCGTGGGGGTGCTGGGCGCCGGGGCGCAGGCGCGTTACCAGGTGCGCTGCCTGCGCCTGGTACGGGAGTTCGAACGCGTGCTGGTGAAGGCGCGGGACGCGGGCAGGGAGGACGCGTGCGCGCGCGACCTGGGCGAGGACCTCGGACTGCCGGTGACGGTAGCCACCAGCATCGAGCAGGTGGTGCGCGAGAGCGAGGTGCTGATCACGACCACGCCCTCGCGCGAGGCGCTGGTGGTGCCAGAGTGGCTGCACCCGGGCCAGCACGTCACCGCCATGGGTTCCGACCTGCCCGGCAAGCGGGAACTGGCGGCCGGGGTGCTGCGACGCGCCGACCTGCTGGTCTGCGACCGGGTCTCGCAGTGCCTGGCCATGGGCGAGTTGCAGTCGATGTCGGGTAACCGCGAAGCCGAGGACGCCGGCGTCGTCGAACTGGGCGCGATCACCGCGGGCGCCCACCCGGGCCGCACGGACGACGCCTGGATCACCGTCTGCGACCTGACCGGCACCGGCGTGCAGGACACCGCCATCGCCAATTTCGCGCTGGCACGGGCGCGCGCGGCGGGACTCGGCACGGCGTTCTGAGAGGCGCGCGCGGCGCGTGCGCTTCGAGCACGCCGTTCGAAAACGAAGCGTTTGGAAGTGGGGTGGCGTGCGCGGTGGCTGTCGCGGCCGGGCCGACCGGGCCGGGGGCGGGGCGCGTGGTCGTGCGAGAGCCGACCGGGGAGTTGCTTCAGGCCGCCGCCCGCGCGTGACGGCGGCCCGTTTCCACTGTCAGCCCAGGAAGAAGCTGACCAGTGCCACCAAGGCCAGGGCGCCCGCGTAGGCTGCCGCCATGCGCCCTTCCATCTCGAAGATCACCGTCGTCTCCACTTGCTGCGTTCGACCGCCGGCACCGCGCCGGACCCTTCGCTCGGGGTGCCCGGCCCTCGCGGCCGTTCACCGTGCAACCCCTTGCAACACGGAAATCGGCAGGGGTGCCCGAAACTTCAGGCGAGATTACGCGCGCTTCGTGACAGAGCATGTTAGCTACGTCACACAAGATCGGCCGTGTGCGGGGGTTTTGCATTTGTTTGCGATGCGGGTCACGCCGGCAGCAGGGTTGGGCGCCGGGAACGCCGTCTCCCCGGCCCCCGTGTTCGGGTCCCGTCCCCGGGCTCCCCGTCCTCGGGACCGCTGTCCTCGGGACCCCTGTCCTCGGGACCGC
>JBFJWO010000461.1:0-4345 GCA_041623575.1 Gammaproteobacteria bacterium | reverse complement strand
GCGTGCGCGCGGGCGGCTACCGCGGCCGCTACCGTGGCGACGACACCGGGCCGTTCGGAGTGCTGGTGAGCGCATCCACCGGGCAAGTGAGCGGCTACGCGTGGAGCACCGAGGACCAGGAACTGCTGACGCTCAACGGCACCACCGCGGTGAGTTTCGACCAGGGCGGGACCTTCATCAGCGGCGACACCTCCTCGGGCTCGACCTTCCAGGGCGGTTTCGCCGGGCCCGATCGTCTCGCCGGCACCTGGGCGAACACGTCGTTCGCCACTTCGGGCTCGTTCTCGGGGGATCGCATCGGCGGCCTCGCCGATGCCCGTCACCGCTTCACCGGCACGTTCGCCGGCGACGCCTACGGCCTGTTCACGTTCGACGTCGCCGACGACGGCACGGTGCAGGGCGTCGCCTACACCGTCTACTCGTTCGACGACGGTACCTCGGACGAAACCGCCTCGTTCACCGGCACGCTCACGGGCACCACCCTGGTCGCCGAAATCCGCGACGGCGGCGAGGTCGATGCGACCCTCAGCGGTACGATGAACACCACCAGCGGCAGCACCAGCGGCACCTGGTCCGACAACGACGGCAACCGCGGCAACTTCACGGGCACCGGTTGCCGGCTGAACTGAGGCTTCTCAGCCAGGGCGTGCCGGCGGGGTCGAGAGGTGGTCGCTCTTGATCCACAGCCGCGCGCCCTGCGGCCCGGCGCGGGCCCGCAACGGCTCGCCGGGAGGCAGGCGCAGCCAGGAATGGCGCGCGAACTCCTCGCCGCTCGCGGCGAAGCCGCCTTCGATGACCAGCAGTTCGAGGCCCGCGTGGCCGGCGATGGCCACCGGCGCTCCGGGCCGCCAGTGCTCGATGCGTACGTCCTCGCGCGCGTCGTGGTACAGGGGCAGCAGCGAGACGCCCTCACGCCCCGGCGGGGTGACGGCCGCGACGGTACCGGTGTCGAGTCTCAACGGCGTGCGGTCCGCCGGGTCGAACTGCCAGAGCTTGACGAAGATGACGCAGCCTGAGGTCGATCCGGGCGTGTGCGCCGACTGCGGCGGGTTGCGGATGTAGCTGCCGGCGGGGAAGTCGCCGTGCTCGTCCTGGAAGACGCCCTCGAGGACCAGGAACTCCTCGCCGCCGGCGTGCACGTGGCGCGAAAAGCGGCTGCCCGGCGCGTAGCGCACGATCGAAGTGGCGCGTGCGACTTCCTCGCCCAGGCGATCGAGCATCCGGCGTTCGACCCCCGGCATGGGCGAGGGCACCCAGTCGAGGCGCGCGGCGTGAACCACGGCCCGCCGGCTGAAATCCGCGTTGATGTCCATGATCGTCGACCTCACTCGCTGCGCTGGCGCAACGCGTCGAGCAGCGCCTCGCGCACGTCCCGTGGCACGCCGTCCACAGGGACGAAATGCCGCCGCTCGCCCGTGTCCAGGACGAGAACCTCGCCGACGTGGCGTTTCTTCGCCAGGCCGGCCTTGTGCAGTCCGGCCAGCGAAACGCGTTGGCTGGCCCCGTAGTGCAGCGTATCGCCCTCGAGCCGGATACCGGTCTTCGGCGTCGCCATCGCCGCCGCCAGCGCGCCGGCAACGCCGGCGGCGATGACGCCGATTCCCCACGCCGGGCTGGCGGTGAACGGCAGCGCGAGGCCGATCGCGAGCGCCGGGCCGAAGACCGCGAACGCCCGTCGTGCCACCTCCATGGGCAGCCGGCGCTGCGCGGTCCAGGCGAAAGCCGGCAATGGGCCCGCCGGCGGCGGTCTCGCGCCGGCGCGCGACGCGCGCTTCACGACTCGGCTGCCCGGTCGCCCACCGCGTCCGCCGTCGCGGGGCTGCGGTGCCGGCTCACGCGCTGCGGCCCACGCATTTCTCGTAGAGCCCCGGGAGCTTGCCCGCCGGGTCGTAGCGCTGCTTGAGCGCCGAGTAGGCGCCGTAGTCGAAGTTACGCCAGAACGCCTGGCGCGTGTAGTAGCTCTCGGAATAAAGCGACTTGATCCCGCCGAGCGCTTCGACGCGCGCCTCCACCAGGCGGTTGAAGTGCCCCGGCGGGTGGCGCTCGCGAGTGCGCACCGTGTCCCAGAAGCCGAAGTTCACGTAAGTGGTCCCCGGCTGCAGCGGGTAGAGCACGAACGGGCCCGCGCCGGGCAGCGGGCGGATCGGGCACACCCAGATCGGCAGGATGCCGATCTCGCGGTGCAGGAAGTCCAGGAACTCGGCGGCGTTCGCGAGCGGCAGGTCGACGTCCTGGATGACCGACTCGCGGTGGCGCCCGCTCAGGCGGGTCAGCGCGTGGGTCACCCGCCAGCGGCCGTTCCAGCGCATCACGCGCTGGTAGAAGCGCGAGTTCAGTCGTTCGCGTCCGAGCAGGCGGCGCACCAGCGGGTTCTGCGCAAAGAGGTTCTTCGAGCACCAGAACCAGTCGGTGTCCCAGCGCCACAGGTAGTCGCGGGTCGCCAGGTAGTCGGTGTCGCGCTCGCGCAGGCTGCGATAGTAGATGTGCTCGTAGCTGTAGTCGCTGGCGTACGGTGCCTCGGGGACGAAGCTGGCGCCGGTGAGAACCAACTCGCGCGGCGCGAAGACCACCCCGTCGAGGAAATCGAAGTCGCCTTCGCAGGCCACCCGCAGGGCGGCGAAGAACGCGTCCGCGTCGTCGAAGCGGCGATGGGTGAGTCTCACGAACGGTTGCACGGGGCGAGTCGCCGCGCGCACGCGCAACGCGTAGCCGAGCGTGCCGTAGCTGTTGGCCAGCCCGTGGAAGAGGTCGCGGTGCTCGTTGTCCGGCGTGCAGGTGACGACGTCGCCGTCGGCGAGCAGCACGTCGACTTCGCGCACGGTCTCGTGCACCAGGCCGTAACGGAACGAGGAGGACTCGATGCCGACGCCGGCCAGGGCGCCGCCGATGGTGATCGAGCGCAGTTGCGGCACGACGCAGGGCATCGTGCCGCGTGCGAGGGTCGCCTCCAGCAGCACGTCGTAAGGCGTCATGCCCTCGGCGTCCACCCACGCGCCTTCGGTGTCGATGTCCAGCACGTGCTGGAAATCCGCGCAGTCGAGTGCCGTGCCGGTGTGGCGGGCGCGATCGCGAAACAGATTCGACGTGCTCTTGCGAAGTCGCACGTCGCTCGCGGTGCGCATGCCGCGCGAGAGCCGGGCCGTGCGTTCGGCGTGGCCGGTCTGCACGGCGGTGCCGCTCACCCCGCCGCCGTGCGGCGTTTGCGCGCCGCGCCTTTGGCCTGCTCGGCGTACAGGAACGCGCGGCTCATCGGGTAGTTCTCGCGCGTGATGTTGCCCTTGCTGAAGACGATCTGGAACAGGTGCGTGCGCTGGTGGGCGGAGCGGAACATCTCGGCGCAGGCGACCAGGTAGGTGCGCCAGGTGCGGCGAAAACGTTCGTCGAAACGCGCCGGGTCGATGGCGTGGATGTCCGGCCAGTTGCGTTCGAAGCGCTCTGCCCAGGCGTCCAGCGTCAGGGCGTAGTGGCGGCGCAGGTTCTCGATGTCGACGACCTCGAGCCCGGCACTCTCCAGTGCCTCGATGGTCTCGGCGAGGCTCGGAATCCAGCCGCCGGGGAAGATGTGCCTGCGGATGTAGAACTCGGTCTCGAAACGCCCGACGTGGCCGATGAAGTGCAGCATGCCGAGCCCCCCGGGAGCCAGGAAGTCGGCGTGGGCTTGCACCACCTCGGCCAGCTGATCGCGCCCGGCGTGCTCCAGCACACCGATGGAGACGACCCGGTCGAAGCGGGCGTGCACGTCGCGGAAATCGGCCTCGCGCACTTCGAGCTGACCGGTGAGCCCGCGCCGGCGCACTGCCGCGTCGACGTAGGCGACCTGCCCCGGAGCGGTGTTGATACCGCACACGTTCGCGCCATGACGCTCGGCGGCGTGGAACATGAAGCCGCCGAAGCCGCACCCGATGTCGACCACGCTGTGCCCCGGCTCGATCAGCAGCTTGCGGCACACATGCTCGACTTTGTTCGTCTGCGCCTGCTCCAGCGTCTGCGTGCCCTCGCGCCAATAGCCGCAGGTGTACATCATCAACGCCTCGTCCAGCCAGCGCGAGTAGAAATCCTCGCCGAGGTCGTAGTGGAAGCAGGCATTGGTCCGCGCCTGCTCGCGGGTGCGGTTGGAGAACCGGAACTCGTGCCAGGCGTTGCGCAGGCGCACCAGCGGGCCCGGCGCGTCGGCGAAGCCCGACTCGAAGCCGATCGCGAACGCCTGCGCGATGTCGCCGTCGATGTCCAGGCTCTGGTCGAAATAGGATTCGAGCAGCCCCACGTGGCCGAACAGCGCGACCGCCAGCTCGGCCCGGCGGGTCCTGAAAGTCAGGCGCACCACCGGGTTGCCGTCGCGATTGCG
>JBFJWO010000460.1:0-4382 GCA_041623575.1 Gammaproteobacteria bacterium | reverse complement strand
GACCAGCGCGCACAGGCGCTCCTCGATGGCGGCCAGCTCGCTGAAGGTGAACGGCGCCTCGCGGTGCACGGTGATGTCGCCCAGCTGCTCGCCCATCAGCACCACCCGGTACTCCGCCCGGTTGTTGCCTTCGACGCCGCAGTGATAGTCGACGCCGATGATGGCGTTGCAGTAGTGAAAACCGGTGAAACGCACGTCCAGGTGGTCGAAGAAGATCTGCAGGAGATTCTCGATCTCCAGGCTGTGCGAGAGATTCTCGCGCAACTCGAGGCCCGCCGGATCGGAGGCAACCGGAATACCGTTCGGTTGCTCTGACAGGCGGTCGAACAGGGTCACCGTGGTGCTGCTGTCTTCGCGCGCGGCCATCGCCATTTCTGCTTCTCTCGGTTGGATCGCTGAGCGAGGAAATAGCGAATTGCATGCCAAGGAAAATCCGCAAGCTCAATGCTTTATTTTTCAGTGGGTTGTGAACCGAGCGCGAAGCCTGGCCGCGACGCGCGTCAATCCCTTGACCCGGTCGCGGCAGCGTCGGGCGGCCGTCGCGGCAAAGGCTTGCCGCCTCCTGCCGGGCCGCGCTCACTCGTCCAGGTTGCAGCGCCCGATGGATTGCGGCAGGCAGATCCGCCCGTCCACCCACACCGCGCGGTCGAGTCGGGCGTTGGCGAAGCTGGCGTCGGTGATGTCCGCGCCGCGCAGGTTGGCGGCGCTGAGTTGCGCGTGGCCGAGGTCGGCGTCGTTGAGGCGGGCGCCGGCGAGATCGGCGCCCACCAGGGTCGCGGCGCCGAGGTTGGCACGACCGAAATCGGAATTGGAGAACTTGCCGAACGACAGGTCGGCGCCCTGCAGGTCGACGCCGCTCAGATCGGCGTTGCGCACCGAGGCGTTCCTGAGGGAGGCGTAGCGCAGGTCGGTGCCGCTCAGCGAGGCGCGGTCCTTGACGCAATAGGCCCAGTTGGCGCCGAGCGCCGGCGCCGCGCCGCAATCCGCGCCGCTGTCGCTGACCCACCAGCCGCTCACCAGCACCGCGCCCAGCAACAGCGAGATGCCGAGCATGAGCGCGGCCGTGCTGAAGACCAGCACGGGGCTCGGCCGGCGTGCTAGCGCGACCGCGACGTAGGGACCGGTGATGCCACCCGGAACCGACCGGCGCCGGCGTTCCTTGCCGCCCTCCCAGCCGCCCTCCTCGGCGGCCAGCGCGCGGCGCTCGCGACGGGAACGTTCGTCGGCGCGCTGGTGCGCGGCCAGGAACCGCGCCCGGCCCTCGGCACTGTCGAGATCGCGCATCTCTTCGGGGATCAGGGCGGGCAACTCCGCGAGCACGGTCCAACGTTGACCGTCCTCGCTGACCCGATCGCTGGTGCGCACGCGCCCGAGCAACAGGTAACGCTGGATCTGGTGCAGGGCATAGGGGCCCTGCACGGCCGAGCCGCGGCGCACGTACCAGTCGCCAGGCCGCTGCACGCTCAGTGACTGCGTCGGTGCCGGCAAAGGCTCACCCCGTTGTCTCGACGCCGCGCCCGGGACCTGCCCCAAAGATCAGCCTCCCGGCGACGTAATCAGTCCGCGCGCCCGACCCGGCGCGGCGACGGCTCGTAGGCCGCACTGTTGGCCCCGTGCAGCTTGCTCAGCAATTCGGCCTCGCCGAGCGGCAGGCCGAAGTGCTCGATGAGTTCTTCGACCGCGCAGCCGCGCTCGGCCATCTTGATCGCCGGCACGTAGGAGGCGCCGCCGTTGGCCGCGTCCAGTTCCGCCTCGCCGACCCGCCCGTCGAGTCTTTGCATGTCGCGCGCCAGCCGGTCGACCCGCTCGGCCACGCCGAGCGCGCTCGAGGAGAGAATGGCGAGTTGCTGGCGCAGTTCCTCGACCTCACGCGCCGACGCCGAGTCACGCGCCGGGCGCGCGACACGCGCTGCCGGCAAGGGACCTTCGGCCACCGTGCGCGGGCGGGCCCTTTGCCCGAGCAGATAGCCGAGCAGCGCGCAACTGCCGAGCAGTACGAACACCACCAGCCCGATCAACGGCGAGGGGGCCAACGCGCTCACGCGCGCCTCCCTGCCAAGGGCACACGCAGCATCACGAGGCGGCGACTTCGGACCATTCCTCTTCGCTCAGCAGGCGATGCACGTCGAGCAGGATCAGCAGGTCGTCCTTGCGGCTGACGACGCCAGAGATGTACCGCGAGGCGTCCTCGCTGCCCACGCCAGGCGCCGTATCGATCTGCGCCGTGCGCACGTCCTCGACTTCCGCGACGCTGTCGACCAGGATGCCGATGGTCTGCGACTCCAGTTCGATGATGATGATGCGCGAGGCGTCGTCGGTGGGTTTGTCGGGCAGTTCCAGGCGCCGGCGGGTATCGAGCACGCTGACCACGTGGCCGCGCAGATTGATGATGCCGAGCACGTAGTCCGGGGCGCCGGGAACGGGCGCGATCTCCGAGATGCGCAACACCTCCTGCACCTGCATGACGTTGACGCCGTAGGTCTCGTCCGCCAGTCGGAAGGTGACCCACTGGGTGACCGGGTCGTTGGCCAATTGAGCAGTCTGTACCATTCTCTCGCAGCCTCGTCGTTTCACAGCCCCTATGCAGGGTTCACGCCAACGGCGCTTGCGGGCTGTTCAGCAGGCACGCGAACGCCTCCAGGTCGAGCAGCGCGCACAGGCGCTCGCGCACGGTCCCGGCCAGCCAGGGCCTGCGCCCCGCCGCGGAGCGCCACTGGACCGCCTGCGGCTGCAGTGTGACCACGTCCATCACCCGGTGGCAGGCGAGCGCCCAGCGCCCCCCGTCGATGATCACCAGGTGCCCGGGCACCGCGTCGGCGTCAAAATCCCGTCCCGCCAGCACGATGCGCGCCGTGTCCACGACACGCACGTTGCGCTCGCGGTAGCGCACGACCCCGAGTTCCCACGGCCGCAGGCCCGGCAGGGTGGTCAGCTGTGCCGGGCAGGGCACCACGCCGTCGAGGCGCGCCAGCGGCGCCGCCAGCGACAGGGCGTGGACGTTGAACACCAGTGCCTGGAACGGCCGCTCCCGCCAGTCGTCGGCCGCACGCTCCCCGGCGTCCCGCTCGGGCGCCGTCTTCGCCGGTTCGCAGCCGGCGCCGCCCTGTGCACCCCGCAACCCGGCCGCGCCCGCCACCGCAGTGTCCGGTGCGACGTCGGCAAGCAGGCGATCGAGGTAGTTTGCGAGCACCCGCTCGCTGGTCGCGCGAAGGTCCGTAGCGCTCACCGCCGTGGCCTCACGCGCACGCCTCGGCTTGCGGCTGCTGCGCCAGCAGGAACGCCAGCAGGTCGCGGTAGGCGACGACGCCGCGCGAATCGGGCGCGAAGGTCCCGGGCGGCAGGTTCGCCTTGCTGGCCTCGCGCAGGCGCGTGTCCACCGGGATCACCTGCTGCCAGACGTCGGCGCCGAACTCCTCGCGCAGCGCGCGCAGGCTCTGCGGCGAGGCGCGGGTGCGGCGATCGAACATGGTGGGAACGATCAGGAACGGCAGCGCGCGGCCCGATGAGCGCTCCAGCATCTGCAAGGTACGGCGCATCCGCCGCACCCCGTTGAGGGCCAGGAACTCGGTCTGGGTGGGCATCAGCACGCGCTCGCTGGCGGCCAGGGCGTTGACCATCAACACCCCGAGCATCGGCGCGCAGTCCATGAAGATGTGGTCGTAGCGCGCACGCACGGGCTGCAGCCACTTGCGCAGCACCAGCCCCAGGCCCGGTCCCTGCTGGCGCCGATCGAGCGTGGCCAGCGCCGGCGTTCCCGGCACCAGGTCGATCCCCGGCCACACGCCGGGGAGGACGACTGCAGCCGGTGCGACGGGACCCGGCGTGGCGAAAAGCTCGTAGGCGCCTTGCTCGACCGCCTCGGGATCGACTCCGCAGTAGCTGCTGAGCGAGGCGTGCGGGTCGAGGTCGATCAGCAGCACGCGCAGTTCCCACTCGGCGAGCAGGCCGGCGAGCGCCACCGCGGTGGTGGTCTTGCCCACCCCGCCCTTCTGGTTCGCCACTGCCCACACACCGGCCGGCGGTCGCATCAGCGTGCCCTCTGCAGGCACCCGGCGATGGTGTCGAGCGACAGGACCCGGTCGGCGACGCCGGCCGAGGCGACCGCCTTGGGCATGCCGTAGATGATGCTGCTGGCTTCGTCCTGCGCCCACACGGTCGCGCCGTTGCGCTTGAGCGTGCCCGCACCCTCGCAGCCGTCGCGCCCCATGCCGGTCAGCACCACCGCCAGCACCTTGCCGCGCAGCGCTTCGGCGGCCGAAGCGAAGGTAACGTCGACGCACGGTCGGTAGTGCACCTCGTCGGGGGCGTCGTAGACGCGCGCGCAGGGGCCCGCGGGCCTGCGCTGCACTTCGAGCTGGCGACCGCCCGGCGCGATGTAGACG
>JBFJWO010000459.1:0-4399 GCA_041623575.1 Gammaproteobacteria bacterium | reverse complement strand
TTGGTGGAGGTGCGAGGCGAACCGCGGGGGCCGTGTGTGGCGGTGATCGGGATCGGCGTCAATGTCGACTTCGGGAGCGCTCGCGGCGGGTCGATCGATCAGCCCTGGTGCGACTTGCGCGGCCTGGGTGCCGACCTGGTACCCGGTACGCGCAGCCGGATCGCCGGCGAGTTGCTCGCCGCCCTGGAGGCCGCCTGTGAGGCATTCGTGCGCGACGGCGCCCGCGACTATCTCGCGCGCTGGCCGGCACACGACGTCCTCGCGGGGCGCGAGGTCCTGATCGACCGCGCCGGCGGGCAGGTACCGGCGCGCGCGCTCGGCATCGACGCCGACGGAGCGCTGCGGGTAGACGTCGCCGGGCGCGAGCAGCGCGTGCACGCGGGCGAAGTGAGCATCAGGCCGCGCTCGTGATCACCGTGCTCGACATCGGCAACCGGCGCATCAAGTGGGGCCGCCAGTCGGCCCAGGCGTTGGCGGCGGGCGGTGCGGAACCCTGGCGCGAGCGGCCGCTCGACGCCCTGTTCGAGCAGGTCTTCACGCCGGCGCCGCAACGCGTGCTGGTCAGCAGCGTGGCCTCCGGCGACCTCGAGGCGGCACTCGAAGCCTGGTGCCGCCGGCACCTCTCGCTGGCGCCGGAATACTTGCGCTCGAGCGCACAGGCCGGCGGCGTACGCAGCGGCTATGCCAACCCTTCGCAACTGGGCGACGACCGCTGGGCGGCGTTACTGGGGCTGCACGCGCTCGGCCGCGGCGACGCCTGCGTGGTCGATTGCGGCACGGCGGTGACCATCGACGTGCTGGACGCCTCCGGGCGCCACCTCGGCGGGGCGATCACGGCCGGGCTTGCGACCATGCGCCAGGCGCTCGGCCGCGATACCCATCGACTGCGCGACGAGCCCGCAACGCCCGCGCTGCTGGCCGACAACACCTCGAGCGGCATCCAGGGCGGCACGCTGGTGGCGCTCGCCGGCGCCGTCGAGCGCTTGATCGAGGAGGCCGAACGCCTGAGCGGCCTCCGCCTGCACTGCGTGCTGACGGGCGGCGACGCCGAAGCCGTACGCGGCCTGCTGCGCCGTGAGGTCGAGTGGCAACCGCATTTAGTGTTGCACGGCGTGCTGGTAGGCTTGCACGGATGAGCCGGGCGATCCTCTACCTGCTGCTGCTGGCCAACGCCGGCGTGCTGCTGTGGCAACTGACCCCCGGCGGCGCGCCGCAGTCCGCGCTGCCCGAGCCCGACCCCAATGCCCGGCAACTGCTGCTGCTCTCCGAACGGGACGCCCCGAGGCAGGCGGCGACGGGGCGCGTCACCATGAGCACCACCACCGTCACCCCGAGCAGCGCGAAGTCGCCCGACGCACCGGCGCCCGAAGGCCGCTGCTACACTCTCGGCCCGTTCCGCAGCCAGGACACCGCCGCGCTGGCCCGCGCCGCGCTCGAGGACCTCAATCTCGAACCCGGCGAGCGCGTGCGCAACGAGCGTGAGCAGTACGGCTACCAGGTGTACATCCCGCCGTTCGACGATCGCGACGCCGCCATCGAGGCGGCGCGGGCGCTGGCCGACAAGGGCATCACCGAGTACTACATCATGAACGAGGAGCGCCTGCGCAACGCCGTCTCGCTGGGCCTGTTCCGCAACAAGCAGCACGCCGACCGCCAGCTGGCGGAGCTCAGGAAAAAGGACATCTTCGCCGAGGTGCTGCCGCGCTACCGCGACCGCAAGCTCTACTGGCTCGACTACGCCGACCCCCGGCAGCTGCTGACCGCGATGGCCGTGCGCCAGCTGTTCCCCGACGACCCCGTGCAGCGCCTCTCGCGCAACTGCAGCTGACGCCTCTAGTGAGCCGCCGCCGGGGTTGCTAGAATCGACCGCTCAACCCCGAGTGCTGGCGTAGCTCAGTTGGTAGAGCAGCTGATTTGTAATCAGCCGGTCGCAGGTTCGACTCCTGTCGCCAGCTCCAGTGAAAACAACGATTTAGGCTAAGTTCCCTCCGCCAGTTCACCAATCAGCCGGTCACGCGGTACACTTCCGGTACAGTAACCGCCGGACGCGTCGTGGCGACCATCACCAAGACCCCCGCGAGCACCTGGAAGGCCCTCGTTCGCAAGCAGGGCTGGCCGAACGCGATCAAGACGTTTCGCACCAAGCGTGACGCCATCGATTGGGCGCGACGCATCGAGGACGAGATGGTGCGCGGCGTCTACATCGACCGCGCGCCGTCCGAGCGCACCACCTTGAAGACCGCGATGAGGCGCTATCTCGCGGAGGTGTCGCCGACCAAGAGCCAGGGCACGCCGCGACGCGAGGCGATCCGCGCAAAGCCGTTGATTTCCCAGCTCGGCGGCTACGCCCTGATCGCCGTCACGCCGGATCGCATCGCCGAGTACCGCGACGCGCGGCTGGCCGCCGGCAAGAGCAACAACACCGTGCGCCTCGAGCTCGCGCTGCTCTAGCACCTGTTCACCGTGGCGATCCGCGAGTGGCGGCTCGGGCTGGTCTACAACCCGGTCGCCGCGGTGCGCAAGCCGGCGCTCGCTCCCGGTCGCAACCGGCGGCTGACGCCGGGCGAGGAGCAGGCTCTGCTCGCCGAATGCGACGCGGCGAGCAACCCGATGCTCGGCTGGATCGTGCGCCTGGCGCTGCACACCGGCATGCGTGCCGGCGAGATCCAGAGCCTGCGCTGCCACCAGGTCGACCTCGAGCGCCGGGTGATACGCCTCGACAAGACCAAGAACGGCAGCGCGCGTTCGGTGCCGCTGATAGAGCCGGCCGTCGACGTCCTGCGTGCCGCGGTTGCTCACGAGATCCGCCCCGCCGACACCGACCTCGTCTTTTGGGGCGAGCCGGGGCGAGACGGCCAGCGCCGACCCTTCGAGTTCAACCCGGCGTGGCGCCGCGCCCGGCAGCGCGCAGGCATCACCGGGCTGCGCTTCCACGATCTGCGCCACGAGGCCGTGTCGCGGCTCGTCGAGCTGGGTCTCGGCGACCAGGAGGTGGCGGCCATCTCCGGGCACAAGTCCATGCAGATGCTGCGACGCTACACTCATCTGCGCGCCGAGGACCTCGTCGAGCGACTGGATCGCATGCGTGCCGAGTCGGTAAAACGCGCGAGCGGGTCGCCGCGTACCTCGGGAGGAGGGGGCTGAACGTGCTCGACGATATTCGCAGGCCGGTCGAAAACGGCGAAGTCGGGTCTCCGAGCACGGCTACGACGAGCTTGCCGCAGACGGCTTGTCGGCGCGGGAGATCGTTGCCGGTGTCGGGAATGCGCAGGTCGTCGAAGACTACCCGGACTATCCCAAGGGCCCCTGTGTCCTCGTGCTGCAACGGAGCACGGACGACAGACCTGTACACGTAGTCTGGGGAATACCGGCAGGGCATCATGCTCCGGCGGTGGTGGTGACTGCCTACCGCCCCGATCCCGATCGGTGGGACGAAACGTTCATGCAGAGGCGCAAATGAGCAGGCGTAAGCGAACGAAGCTGGTGCACGAGGGCAAGTACGTTGCCGAGGTCGACGTCGAGCTTCTCGAAGAGCCCGACGGATGGGCGCCCTACCTGTCCCTGGAGGACGCTTGTCGCCTCGATGACGTACGAGAGGCCTTGCGCACCGGCGATCTCGAGACGGCCGTCAAGTACGCCCGTGTCTACAGTCTGACTCCGGTAGCTATCTAGGGCGGCGCGTAGGTCCTACGGCGCGGCACTGTCACGCGCCGGGCCCGAAACACTAAGTCAAGATTCGCGTCCCGGTCGTCGCGGACGCGCAGCTCACCTGGGCGGCCCCGCGAGACCTGCGCGGCGCCGATGTCTTCAAGCTGCTCGAGTAGCACCACTTGCGCCACGTTCGCTCTCGACGCCAGCGGCGCCTGCACCGGCGACAGCTACTTCGTGAACGACTGGGCTTTCGCTCCCAGCCCACGTCCGGATTCGGCGGACGCGGCGCGCCCGGATGCGGCACCACCGCGTGCGGTGCCGCCCGACGATTTACCTACTACAGATGTGTACCTATGAAGAACAACTGCTACAACAACAACTGAAACAGACAGCGTCGGTATCCGCGCGCGCGAAGTGGATGCGCTCCACCCGCTGGGATCGATGGGGTCCGCGACTACGTGCCGCGCGTCGCGCACGCTCGCCGGCTCGCGGGCGAACGCCACGAACTGGCCCCAGCGCTCGGCGTGCGCCGCGCGCGTTGCATAGTGGCCGCGGCCGTAGCGGTCGGCGAGCGCGTTCTTGCCCGCCCAGCCCATGCGCTTGCCGTAGCCGTAGTTTCGATGTCCGCCGATCCTCATGTCCCGTCCACTCTCGGTTCGGTGAGTGATGAACCGGGTTAGGCGCCGGCCGCGCCATGGGGACAGCTGCTGTCTCACGCCCGACAGCGGGGCAATACGCGGAAGGCCTG
>JBFJWO010000458.1:0-4411 GCA_041623575.1 Gammaproteobacteria bacterium | reverse complement strand
ATCTCCTTGACGATCTTCTCGGCGATGGCGCCGCGCTGCCCCGGCAGTTCGAGGCCGGCGAAGTAGCGGTGCGCCTCGCCGATGTTGAGCGCCGAGACGTGCGGCAGGTCGTGCTCGTCGACGAACACGTGTCGCGCCTGCTCGTTGAGGCGCGTGCCGCCGCAGTCCGGGCAGGCCTGCTGGGAGATGTACTTGGCGAGTTCCTCGCGCACGGCGAGCGACTCGGTCTCGCGGTAGCGGCGCTCGAGGTTGGGCACGATGCCCTCGAAAGTGTGCGAGCGCGCGATGCGCTCGCCGCGGTCGTTGAGGTAGTGGAACTCGATGGGCTGCTCGCCGCTGCCGTAGAGCACGGCCTGGCGCTGCGCCTCGGTCAGGGTCTCGAACGGCGCGTCGATGGAGAACCCGTAGTGGGTGGCCAGCGACTGGATCATCTGGAAGTAGTAGGCGTTGCGCCGGTCCCAGCCGCGAATGGCGCCGCCGGCGAGGCTCAGGCCGGGGCTTGCCACCACCCGCTGCGGGTCGAAGAACTGCTTCACGCCGAGCCCGTCGCAGCCCGGGCAGGCGCCGAGCGGGTTGTTGAACGAGAACAGCCGCGGCTCCAGTTCGGCCAGCGCGTAGCCGCAATGCGGGCAGGCGAAACTGGCCGAGAACGTGGTCTCGGCGATCTCGCCCGGCTCGATCGGCGCCACCCGCGCCAGGCCCTCGGTCAGGGCCAGCGCGTTCTCGAACGACTCCGCCAGGCGCTGCGCGGCGTCGGGGCGCACGCGCAGCCGGTCGACCACCACGTCGATGCTGTGCTTGCGGTGCAGTTCCAGCTCCGGCGCGTCGTCCAGCTCGACCAGTTCGCCGTCGATGCGTGCCCGCAGGTAGCCCTGGCGGCGCAGGCTCTCCAGCAACTGGCTGTGCTCGCCCTTGCGCTCGTGCACCACCGGTGCGAGCAGCATCACGCGGGTGCCGGGCGCCAGCGCCAGCACCTGGTCGACCATCTGGCTGACGGTCTGGGCGCGCAACTCGACGCCGTGGCGCGGGCAGCGGGGGATGCCGACCCGCGCGAACAGCAGTCGCAGGTAGTCGTGGATCTCGGTGATGGTGCCGACCGTCGAGCGCGGGTTGTGCGAGGTGGTCTTCTGCTCGATGGAGATCGCCGGCGACAGCCCCTCGATGTGGTCGACGTCGGGTTTTTCCATCACCGACAGGAACTGGCGGGCGTAGGCCGAGAGCGATTCCACGTAACGCCGCTGGCCCTCGGCGAACAGCGTGTCGAAGGCCAGCGAGGACTTGCCGGAGCCGGAGAGCCCGGTGATGACGACGAGGCGGTCGCGGGGCAGGTCGAGGTCGATGTTGCGCAGGTTGTGGGTCCGGGCCCCGCGTATCTGTATGCTTCCCATCGTCGTCACGGTTGCCTGACTCGAGGACGAAACGACTAATATACGCCGCCCGGGGTCGGCGAGGCAAAAGCGGAACCGGCCGCGAAAAAGGTGCGCGCCGGGCCGTCGCCGCGGGGCCGAAATCGGCCGTGACGGGGGCCTGAAGCCCGGGTCGGGAGACGTCGCTTGAGCGCCCGGCGCAAAGCCGTTAGCATGCCGGGTTTGGTTGCGCGCGTTTCGCCTCGTCGGGGCAGCGCCGCGGAGCCGGCTCCACGCCGGCGGCCGGTCGTCGCCGCGGCGCTCCGGGCCCTACTGGACCGTTCAATGGACTATTTTCGCCATCACACCGCGATCGTGGACGAGGGCGCCGAGATCGGCGCCGGCAGCCGTGTCTGGCACTGGGTGCACGTGTGCGCGGGCGCCCGGATCGGCGCCGGCTGCTCGCTGGGACAGAACGTGTTCGTCGGCAACCGGGTGCGCATCGGCGACCGGGTCAAGATCCAGAACAACGTGTCGGTCTACGACAACGTGGTCCTGGAGGACGAGGTCTTCTGCGGGCCGAGCATGGTGTTCACCAACGTCTACAACCCGCGCTCCGGCGTGGAACGCAAGGACGAGTACCGCGACACCCTGGTCAGGCGCGGGGCGACGCTGGGCGCCAACTGCACCATCGTCACCGGGGTGACCATCGGCGAGTTCGCCTTCGTCGGCGCGGGCGCGGTGGTCAACGCCGACGTGGCCCCGTTCGCGCTGGTCGTCGGCGTCCCGGCGCGCCAGATAGGGTGGATGAGCGCCTGGGGCGAACGCCTGGACCTGCCGCTCGAAGGCACCGGCGAGGCCGTGTGCCCGCACACCGGCGATCGCTACGTGCTGGACGCCGCGGGCGTCACGCGCCACCCGGGTGCCTGAGGGCCGGCAGTGGACGCCGCCGTCCTGCCAAGCCGCCACGACCGCGCGCGGCGCGCGCGCGGCGGCGACGGGTATCGCCGACTCGGGCGGCGCCGATAGCTGCAGTGGTCACTACCGGCCACGTGCCCGGCGGCGGCGAGGCCATGAACCCGGTCGAGCGCCGGGCGGCATTCTCGCTCGCGTTGATCTACGCGGTGCGCATGCTGGGGCTGTTCATGATCCTGCCGGTGTTCGCGGTCTATGCCGAGCGCTACCAGGGGGCGACGCCGGTGCTGATCGGGGTCGCGGTCGGCATCTACGGGCTGACCCAGGCAGTGTTCCAGATTCCCTTCGGCCTGTGGTCGGACCGCTTCGGGCGCCACCGCCTGATCCTCATCGGCCTGCTGCTGTTTGCCGCCGGCAGCGTCATGGCGGCCCTGGCCGAGTCCATCGTCGCGGTCATCGCCGGGCGTGCGGTGCAGGGCGCGGGCGCCATCGCGGCGGTGGTCATGGCGCTCGGCGCCGACCTCACGCGCGACGCCCAGCGCACCAAGCTGATGGCGATCATCGGCGGCTGTATCGGGCTGTCCTTCGTGCTGGCGTTCATCGCCGGGCCGGCGCTCGCCGGCTGGGGCGGGACCGAGGCGGTGTTCTGGGCCAACGCGGGCTTCGCGGCGCTGGGTATCCTGGTGCTCTACGCGCTGGTGCCGCGGGCCCCGCCAGGTGTCGGCACGCAGCGTACGGGCGGCCCGCCGCCGATCGGGCTCCGGCAGGTGCTCGGCAACGTGGAGCTGCGGCGGCTGGATTTCGGTGTGTTCGTCCTGCACATGACCGTGACCGCGAATTTCCTGGCCGTGCCCTGGCTGCTGGTGCAGGCCGGCGTGGCGCAGGCGGACCACGGCTGGCTGTATTTACCGGTGCTGCTCGCCTCGCTGGCGCTGATGGTGCCGATGCTGGTGTTCGCCGAGCGCGGCGGGCGCACGCGCGGCGTGATGCTGCTCGCGGTGGCCGGCATCGCCGGCGCGGAGTTGTGGCTGGCGCTCGGCTGGCGGACCCAGTCGGTCTACGTGCTGGCGGCGATGCTGGTCTTGTTTTTCACCATGTTCAACGTTCTCGAGGCGAGCATGCCTTCGCTGGTCTCGCGGATCGCGCCGCCCGCCGCCAAGGGCGCGGCGATGGGGGCGTTTTCCACCAGCCAGTTCAGCGGCGCCTTTGCCGGCGGCCTGCTGGGCGGCTGGTTGCTGCAATGGGGCATGCCGGCGCTGTTCAGCGCGCTGGCAGTGTGCGCGCTGGCCTGGCTCGGGGTCGCCTGGGCCATGCGCGCGCCCCGCAAGTTGACCCCGTACACACTCAGGGTACCGGCCGGCGACGGCCGCTCGGCGAGCGAGTTCGCAACCCGCCTCAAGGAAGTGCGCGGGGTGGCGGACGCCGTGGTAGTGGGCGACGAGGGCGTCGCGTACCTGCAGGTGGACAAGAGCGTGTTGGACGAATCGGCGCTCCGACGCTGTTGCTGAAGACACATAGCGCTCGGCCTTCCGAGCAACCGAAGTGAATCGAAGGGGGTAGTCATGGCTAGAGGGATCAACAAAGTCATACTCGTGGGAAACCTGGGCGCGGACCCGGAAATCCGCTACATGCCGAGCGGCAACGCGGTCGCCAACGCGCGCATCGCGACCACCGACAGCTGGCGCGACAAGCAGAGCGGCGAGCAGCAGGAGCGCACCGAGTGGCACCAGGTGGTGTTCTTCAACCGCCTCGCCGAGATCGTCGGCGAGTACCTGAAGAAGGGCTCGCAGGTGTACGTCGAGGGCCGCCTGCAGACCCGCAAATGGCAGGACAAGAGCGGCAACGACCGCTATACCACCGAGATCGTCGCCAACGAGATGCAGATGCTCGGCGGGCGCGGCGGCGGCGGACCCGGCCCGTCGGAGAGCTACAGCGAGCGATCGGCGCCCGCGCGTGAGCCGCAGAGCGCGGGTGGTTCCGGCGGCGGGCGCGGCGAGGCGGATTTCGACGATGACATTCCGTTCTGATCGTCGCCCGACGGTTGCGGCGTGCGCCGGGCTCCGGCCCGGCGTACCCACACCGGGACGCGTCGCCGGCAAGCGCCCGTCGCTCGGGTCGTGGCGGCGGCCAGTGCCTGCACGCTCGACGCT
>JBFJWO010000457.1:0-4415 GCA_041623575.1 Gammaproteobacteria bacterium | reverse complement strand
CCTGATGTTCGACGCGGGCGCGCTGTGGGTCGCGGCCAAGTACCGCATCCCGCTGCTGATCGTGATGTTCAACAACCGCGCCTACTACAACGACTGGGAACACCAGGAGCGCATGGCGAGACAGCGCGGGCGCGACGAGACACGGGCGCACATCGGCATGGACCTGTACGACCCGGCGCCGGATTTCGCCGCGCTGGCGCGCTCCTTCGGCTGGTATGCCGAGGGGCCGATCGAGGACGGCGACCTGCTCGGCGACGCCTTGCGCCGAGCTGTCGAGCAGGTCAAGGCGGGCACGCCGGCGCTGGTCGACGCCGTGACCCGCCACCGATGAGAGGCGCATTCGCGAACCGGGGAGACACGCTGTGAAGATCGACGGCGGTTGCCATTGCGGCGCCATCACCTACGAGGCGGAGATCGATCCCGACAAGGCGGGCATCTGCCACTGCACCGACTGCCAGACGCTTTCGGGCACGGCGTTTCGCACTATCCTGCCGGTGCCCGACTCGGACTTCAGGCTGCTCACCGGCACGCCGCGCGTGTACGTCAAGATCGGCGACAGCGGCGCGCGCCGGGAGCAGACCTTCTGCGAGCACTGCGGCTCGCCGATCTACGCGACCGCGGTCGGCGACGGGCCGAAGGTCTTAAACCTGCGCCTCGGCACGGTGCGCCAGCGCGACCGACTGCCGCCGAAGAGCCAGTACTGGCACCGCTCCGCACAGGCCTGGTTGGGCGACGTCCCCGGCCTGCCGAGCAAGCCAACCCAGTGAGCAGGTCCCGCTACCGGCGCCGCGCGCGGTGCGCACCGGCGCTGGCAGCCGCGATGCCTCGGCCGATGTCGAATGACCCTGAGACGGCAACCGGTCAGCGGGTTGCGGTTTCTCGGCACCTGCCACGCGAGCACGGTCGTGGCGCGGAAGCTGAAGGTGGACGCCGGTGCAGATCCGCGCGTTGAGCAACCCGGCCGACCTGCCGGCCCTGCGCCGCTGCCTGGTCGAGTTGCAGGACTACGAACGCGGTCTCGATCCCCGCCTGCCGCCCGGCGAGGCGATTGCCGAGGCCTATGTCGCACAGCTGCTCGAGCGGCGCGAGCGCTACGACGGCGCGATCCTGGTCGCGGACGTCGACGGCGTGGTGGCGGGGTACGCCTCGGTGTGGGTGCGCATGAGTAGCGGGGAACTGGAAGACGGCGGGCTGGAATACGCGCTGGTCGCCGACCTCCTGGTCCGCGCGGCGTATCGTCGCCGCGGTATCGCGCGGGCGCTGCTGGTGGCGGCCGAGGATCATGCGCGCCGCAGCGGAGCCCGCTGCCTGCGGATCGACGTGCTGGCCGCCAACCGCCAGGCGATCGAGCTGTACCGTGCGCAGGGCTTCGGCGACTACCAGGTGCAACTGGAAAAACCGCTGGCCTGAAGGCGCCGGCGTCAGCGAGACGGGCAATGAAAGTGATCCGCAGCCGCGAGTTCCGCGCCGCCGAACCCTGGGGCGCGCTGGACATCGCCAACATGGACGGCACCACGACGCGGCTGCACTGGACCGACCGGCCCTACCGCTGGCATGTCAACGACGGCGAGGAAGTGTTCGCGGTCCTCGACGGCGAAGTGGACATGTACTTCAAGGCGGGCGGGGAGACGCGGGTCGAGCGCCTGCGAGCCGGCGACATCTTCTTCGCATCCCCCGGCACCGAGCACGTGGCACACCCGGTGGGCGAGGCGCGAATCCTGGTCGTCGAGCGCGAAGGCAGCGAGTGAGCGCGCCGCGCCGCGTTTCGCTCACATCGACGGCACCAGGTCGCCGAGGGCGGGAAACCAGCCGCCGAGTAGCGTGCGCGGCCAGGGCAACGCCAGCAGGCGCTCGAACAGCAGCCAGGCGGTCGCGGTCAGGCCGCCGGCGACGGACAGCGCAAGCGACCAGCGTTCCTCGCCCTCGATGCGCATGTAGAGCACCACGAACACGGCGATCGTCGGCAGCACGCCGATCACCCAGACCAGCACGAGAAACAGCACCAGCCAGCCGAGGAAGACACCGCCGCGGCGTATCACGGTGGCGGTCTCGAGGTGCGACGAGGACGACTGCAGGTCCATGTGCAGCGCGCGCCCGCTCGCTTCGGGCGGACGTCGAAAACAGTAGTTGAGCCAGCTCACCGCGGCGGCAACGATGGCGAACAGGCCGACGCTCAGCGGGGCGATGCGCGCGGCCGGGTTCCAGTCCAGCGACTGGGCGATCATCGCGCCGATCAGCAGGATGAAGAACAGGTAGAACAGGCTCATCGTGTCGATGCGCGCCGGCTGCAGGCCGCCGAGCATCGCCGCCGGCCCGCCCGCGCGGCGGATCTCCTTCACCAGCGGCCCGCACAGCCCGATCAACGCGATCAGCAACACCACGGCCACCACCGGGCGCATCAGCCACTCGGCGCCGTAACGTTCGACGGAGATGAACAGGTAACGCTCGACGATGCCGCCCAGCACCACGCCGAGGATCAGCGGCGGGCGCGGCCAGCCCTGGCGTTTCATCACCCAGCCGAGCACGCCGAAGAACAGCAGCGCGTGGAAATCGCCCCATTGCCGCGAGCCCTGGTAGGCGCCGATGAACAGCACGCACAGGATGATGGGCATGATCACGGGCTGGCGGATGACGGCGATTTTCGCGAACTGGTCGCTCGCCAGGAAACACAGTCCGGCGCCCAGCACGTTGGCGAGCGCCACGCTCCACACGATCGCGTAGGTGACGTCGAGATTGCTGCCGAGCATGTTGGGGCCGGGCACCAGCCCGTGAATCAGGAAGGCGCCGAGCAGGATCGCCATCGAGGCGCTGCCCGGCACGCCGAAGGCGATGGTCGGCACCAGCGCGCCGCCTTCCTTGGCGTTGTTCGAGCCTTCCGAGGCGATCACGCCGCGGATGTCGCCCTTGCCGAAGGTCTCCGACGCCCCTTTCTCGGTGCGCGCCGCGTGCCCGTAGGCGATCCAGTCGATCACCGCGGAGCCGAGGCCGGGCACCGCGCCCAGCGCCGAGCCGAGCCAGCTGACGCGCAGCACCAGCCACCAGTGGCGCAGCGTGTCCTTGACGCCCTGCCACTGCCCGGAACGCTTGCCTAGGCTCGCATCGCCGGCGATGCTGCGCCGCTCGATGGCCATGTCGGCGAGTTCCGGCAAAGCGAACAACCCGAGCGTCACCGGCACCAGCGGGAGGCCGTCCCACAGGTAGAGCGTGTCGAGCGTCCAGCGCAGGGTGCCGGTCTGCGGGTCGGCGCCGATCATCGCGACCATCAGCCCGAAGCCGGCCGCGGCCAGCCCGCGCAACGGCGCGCCGCTGCTCAGCACGGCGACCATCGACAGCCCGAAGATCGAAAACGACAGCAATTCCGGCGAGCCGAGGTAGAGCATCACCGGGCGCAGAACGGGGATGCTGACCGCGAGCAGCAGCGCGCCGAACACGCCGCCGATCAGCGAGGCGGTGTAGGCGGCGCCGAACGCGCGCCCGGCCTGGCCCTGCTTGGCAAGCGGGTGCCCGTCGAGGATGGTGGCGGCCGAGCCGGTAGTGCCGGGCACGCCGAACAGCACGGCGGGAATGGTGTCCGAGGTCGTGGTCACCGAACCCATCCCCAGCAGGAACGCGAAGGCCGAGTAGGGGTCCATCTCGAAGGTGAACGGCAGCAGCAGGGCCATGCCGACGATCCCGCCGAGGCCCGGGATCACGCCGATGCACAGCCCGATCAGCACGCCCGCGGCGAGGAACAGCAGCCGCGTCGGTTCGAGCATGGCGAACAGCGCCTCGGCGGCGACTTCGAGCATTCAGGTCAGCCGGTTGTTGACTGGGCAGGAGGGTGCCAGGCGAGGCACGGGGGCGCGCACGCCCCCGTGTCTACGCCCGGCATGAGCTCAGTTGCAGGCGATCTCCTTGGCTTCCGCCCCCTGGTAGGTGACCTTGCAGCGCATGCCGGCCGCGAGCGCGTCGCGCTTGGCCTTGGCGCCCTTGACCATCACCGCGGTGCGGCTGCCGCTGACGGAGAACTGGTAGGCCTTGCCGCCGGCCCCGAGGGTGACCTGTCGCCCGCCGTTGGCGACTTTCTCGATCGCGCCGTCGACCGTCTCGATCGGGACCGACGCCTTGCTGATCTGGATCTTCTTGGTGTCGGCCTGCGCCACCGTCGCCGCCTCGATGATGTTCTGCGGCGAGGCGTAGACCCGCTTGATCAGGCGCTCGATGGTATCGCCGCTTATCGGGGCGACCTCGAGGTTCTGGCGCCGGGCCTCTTCGAGAAAGGCGGCATCGGACATGGTCGCCATGAAGGCTTTCTTGAGGGCCGCGACGCGCGCCGCGGGCACGTCCGGCGGGGCCAGGAACGGGCGCCCCCAGGCCTGGCGGGCGAAGATCAGTTCCAGCACCTGGCGCTGGGTCTCGTTCTGGGCGAGGTCCAT
>JBFJWO010000456.1:0-4427 GCA_041623575.1 Gammaproteobacteria bacterium | reverse complement strand
AGCAGGGTGTCGGGCAGCGCGCCGCAGTTCACCGCCACGAAGGGCTGTCCGCAGCGCGGGCTCCCCTCGTGGATGGCGCGCGCCACCAGTTCCTTGCCGGTGCCCGACTCGCCCAGCACCAGCACGGTCGCGTCGGTGGGCGCGACACGGGCGATCTGCTCGCACACCACGCGCATCGCGGCGCAATCGCCCACCATGCCGCGCACCGGGTACTCGCGCTGCAGGTCGTGTTTCAGGGCGGCGTTCTGGCGGCGCAAGCGGTGCTCTTGGATGGCGCGCTCGACCAGCAGCAGCAACTCGTCATGATCGAAGGGCTTGGCGATGTAGTCGACGGCGCCCTGCTTCATCGAGTCCACCGCCGAGCGCACGCTCGCGAAGCTGGTCATGATCACCACCGGCACCTCGGGCGCGCGGGCTATGATCGCGGTGCCCGGCTCGCCCGGCAGGCGCAGGTCGGCGAGGATCAGGTCGAAGCCCTCCGGTTCGAGGTCGGCGGCCTCGGGGAGGTCGGCGGCTTCCTCGACCGCGTAGCCGGCGCGCTCCAGCACGCGGCGCAGGGCGTTGCGGATCACTTCCTCGTCGTCGAGCACCAGGATGCGGCTCACCGGGCCCGCTCCCGCGACGGCGCCTGCGCGCCGCGTTCTCGAGGGGCGGACCGGCCGGGTGCCCCGCTCACGCGCTGTCCGCCAGCGGCAGCGGCGCCGCCGCGCGCGGCAGCGGCAGGCGGATCACGAACTCGGAGCCGCGCCCGGGCGCGCTGCGCACGCTGATCTCGCCGTGGTGGTCGAGGACGATACCGTGCACCAGCGGCAGGCCGAGGCCGGTGCCTTCGCCGATCGGCTTGGTGGTGAAGAACGGCTCGAAGATCCGCGCCTGTTCGGCGTCGTCCATGCCGCAGCCGCGATCGACGATACGGATACCGACGTGGCTCGCCTCGCGCGCGGCGCTCACCCGCACCCGGCTGCCCGGCTCGGAGGCATCGCACGCGTTGGTCAGCAGGTTCACGAACACCTGCACGAGGCGCGGGTGATCGCCGTCGACGGCGAGATCGGGCTCGCACGCGACGTCCCATTGCATGGTCTTGCCCTCGCGGCTCAGCCCGACCAGTTGCACCGCTTCTTCGATGCACGCGCGCAGGGCGACACGCTCGCGCCGCCCGCTGCCGATGGGCTCGGCGCGCGCGAACGTGAGCAGCGTGCGCACGATGTCGTTGATGCGTTCGGTCTGGCGCAGGATGTCCGCGCTGCTGGCGCTGACCACCGCCGGGTCGCCCTCGTCGCGCAGGTTCTGTGCGATGCTCGCGATGCCGGTCAGCGGGTTGCCGATCTCGTGCGCCACGCCCGCCGCCAGGCGGCCCACCGAGGCGAGGCGTTCGCTGTGCGCGAGGCTCGCCTCCAGCGTCTCGAGCTCGCTGCGGTCCTCGACGATGATCACCTGCCCGCCGGACTCGGCCTGCAGGCCGATGTCGGGCAGGTCGATGTCGGCCTTGTGCAGGTTGATCCAGCGCTGGCCGTCGCCGAAGTCGAGGACCTGCTTGTGCAGGTGCGAATCATCGGAATCGAGGAAATCCCCGAGCAGGCTGCGCCAGGGCTCGGCCAGCGCTTCGATGCGTTTGCCGGCCGCGGCGCGTTCGTCGATACCGGAGATGATCCGCATCGCCAGGTTCCAGATGATGATCTCGCGGTTGGGCCCCAGCGCGCACACGCCGAGCGGCAGCTCGTAGAGCACCTCGCGGTGGTAGCGGCGCAGGTTGTCGAGCTCGGCGACCACGCCGCGCACCCGCGTGTGCGAGTCTTTCAGGCGCTCTTCCATGAAACGGATGCTGTCGGCCAGCGCCGTGTGCGAGCGCTGGCGCAGGCGCAGGCGGTTGTCGACGATCATCTGCGCGAGCACCGGGCCGAGCAGGCCGGAGAGGTTGCGCTCGATGCGATCGCGCAGCAGTCGCAGCTCGGCCGGGCGCTGCTCGCTGCGGTCCATGGCCAGCTCTTCGAGCGCCTTGTCGACTTCGGTGGCGGCCGCGCCGGGGCCGATCATGCGCGCCAGCTGGCGCTCGAACTGTTTCGGCGAGCCCTCGGTGACCTGCCCGCGCAAGGGCGTGAGCCCGCGCTCGAGGCAGGCGTCGGCCGCCTCGATTTCCTCGGGGCTGGTGCGCGTGATCAGCGAGCCGAGGACCAGCAGCAGGGTGTTGGCGGCCAGCGACCAGAAGGTCGCCACCGTCCACACGCTGCTGTCGCCCTGGCGAAACAGCGCGGCGAGGTCGACGTCGCGGGTGAGGATGTCGGAGTTGATCAGCAGTGGCACCACCAGCACGCCGAACCACACCAGCGCTCCGCCGAGCAACCCGAGCATGAACCCGTAGCTGTTGGCGCGTTTCCAGAACAGCAGCGCCAGCACCCCGGGCAGCAGTTGCGCGACCGCGACGAAAGACACCAGCCCCAGGTGCACCAGGCCCTCGTTGTTGACGATGACGTGAAAGAAGCCGTAGCCGCCGGCGACGACCGCCGCGATCAGCACCCGCTTGCTCCACAGGATCCACCGGTAGAGGTCGTTGTGCGGGCGCCGGCCCAGGAAACGCAGCGGCAGGATGATGTGGTTCAGCGCCATCGAGGCGAGCGCCAGGCTGGTGACGATGACCATGGCGCTGGCCGCCGAGACGCCGCCGATGAACGTCAGCAGCCACAGCCCGGCGCCGGCGTCGAGCGCGATGCCGAGCACGTAGAAATCGGGTGACATCGGCAGCTGCAACGCCTGTCCCGCCCACAGCACCGGCAGGATGGGCAGATTCAGCAGCAGCAGGAACAGCGGAAACATCCACGCCGCGTGGTGCAGGGCCGAGGGGTTGAGGTTCTCGGTGAACAGCATGTGGAACTGGCGCGGCAGCAGGAAAGCGGCGCAGAACGCGAGCAGCAGCAAGGTGAGCCACGGCCCGGCGCTGACCGGCGCATAAAGCCGCTCGAGCGCCGCCGGGTTGGCGGTCAGCCAGTCGTCGAGCCCGGCGGGCCCGCCCAGCACCCCGAACAGGGCAAAGGCGCCGACCGCGAGCAGCGCCACCAGCTTGACCGCCGATTCGAAGGCGATGGCTGCCACCAGCCCTTCGTGTTTCTCGCGCGGGGTCAGGTGGCGCGCGCCGAACAGGATGGCGAACACGGTCAGGGTCACGCAGAACGCCGGTGCCAGCAGCCCCGTGCGGTGCTCGCCGGTCAGGATGCGAATGGACTCGACCACCGCCTGAATCTGCAACGCGATGTAGGGCAGGATGCCGACCAGCATGAACACCGTGACCAGGAAACCGGTGAGCGGGTTGCGAAAGCGCAACGCGCACAGGTCGGCGAGCGATGTCAGCTGGTACTCGCGCACCAGGCGCAGCAGCGGTACGAGTAGCACCGGTGCCAGCACGAACGTCAGCGTGACGCCGACGTAGATGGTCAGGAACAGCAGTCCGCTCTTGGCCGCGAAACCGACGCTGCCGTAGTAGGTCCAGGTGGTCGCGTAGACCCCGAGCGAGAGCACGTAGACGATGGGGCGTTCCAGCAGGCGTCGCGCCACCCAGCCGCGCTCGGCGGCGTAGGCGACGAAGAACAGCACCCCGAGGTAGGCGACCGCGGTGAGAAACAGTTGCCAGAGCTCAATCTTCAAGGTGCCCGCCGGCGCGTTGCGCGAGCCCCACCAGCGCGATCAGCAGGCCCCACAGCAGGAACGGGAAATACCAGGGCAGCCCGGCGCCGGCCCACCAGTCGGTGAACGGCGAGGCGAACAGGAACAGGCCGAGCAACGCGAGCAGGACGACGCTGTCGCGGCTGCGGCCCTGACGGTCCGGCACTGGGCTCTCCGGCGTTACCGAAAGTAACAGAATAGGCGAGGCACGCGGGCTTGCCAAGCGCGGGCCGGCCGCGGCGAGGGTCGATCCCCGTGCCCGGCGCGCCGACGATCCGGGCTCACGCAGCCGGCGCCGGCGCGTCTTCGCGGGGCACGCGAGCCAGGTCCCACGAGGGCAGCGCCTGCGCCCAGAACGCCGTGACGCTGTCGGGGCGCGCCAGCGGCGGCTGGCCGAGAAACGCCCAGGCCGCCAGCAACTGCGCCAGCGGGCGGTCCTCGTCGAGCGCCGGGGCGAGGTTCTGCTTGCTCAGCTTGCGCCCGTCGGCACCGAGTGCGACCGGCAAATGCCCGTAGCGAGGGGTGTCGAGCCCGAGCAGGAGCTGCAGGAAGACCTGCGGGGCGGTGCCGGCCAGCAGGTCCGCGCCGCGCACCACCTCGGCGATACCTTCTCCGTCGTCCACCGCGCAGGCGAGGTGATAGCCGACGAGACCGTCGCGGCGCCGGACCACGAAATCCCCGACCTCGCCGAGGGCGGTCTGCTGCGGGCCGCGCACGAGGTCGTCGAAGGCCACGGTCTGCGCACCGGTCTCGACCCGCCATGCCTCGTCGGT
>JBFJWO010000455.1:0-4429 GCA_041623575.1 Gammaproteobacteria bacterium | reverse complement strand
CGACGCTCGGCGCTGTGCAGCTGCGTGTAGTCCTGCGGATAGACTTCGCCCTGTTCGACCGCCAGGTCGACGAACACCGGGCCACGCGCGGCCAGGACGTCGCCGATGCCGGCGTCGAACTCGGCGAGCGTGGCGAAGCGGTGGGTCGATTCGATGCCCGCCCCGCGTGCGAGCAGCGCAAAGTCCACGCGTCCGCCGCCCGGCACGGGGTGGCTGCCGTTCGCTTCGTAGACGCCGTTGTTGCACACCAGATGGTAGAGGTTCGCGGGTTGCACCCCGGCGATGGTGACCAGGGTGCCGAGGTTCATCAGCAGGCTGCCGTCGCCGTCGAGCACGATCACGCGCCGCTCGGGGAACGCCAGCGCCAGCCCCAGCGCGTGCGAACTGCCCTGGCCCATGGCGCCGGTGGTCAGGTAGTTGAGGTCGCTCGGGCGGATCGCCAGCCACTCGAAGGCCGCCTGGTACACCGGCACCACGATGTCGCGCGTGCCGACGTGACGCGCCAGGCGCTCGAGGCAGGCGTCGCGTTTCATCATGGCACGGGCCTGCGCCCGACCAGGAACGCGACCGGCTTCGGGGTGCGGTAGGCCGCGTCGATGGCCGGCGCGATGACCGCCACGTCGGCCGGCTCCTGCAGCAGGTGGTGCTCCATGCCGAGCGTGTCGAGCAGCGGTTCGACGATGCGCACGCCGAACTCCGCGGAGTCGGCGGGCTGCAACTCGGGTTCCTTGCCCTGCAGGCCGACCATCGAGCAGATCGGCAGGCCGTACTCGCAGGCCATCGCGCGCAGCGCGTTGATCGAGTCGAGCAACCCGGTGTTCTGGATCAGTACCAGGGCGCGTTTGTCGCCGAACGAGAGCCCGGCGGCGATCGACACGGCCTCGTCTTCCTTGCACACGCGGAGCAGGCGCAGGTCGGGGTCGCGGCTGATCGGCCACAGCAGGCCGTCGCTGGTCGTGATGTCCGGGACCGCGACCACGTACTCGATGCGCGCCTGCTTGAGGGCGGCGATGATGTCCGCACCGCGCAGCTCGGCAGTGTGTGGCGATCCGGGGCTCATGGCGCCAATAGTGGCGCATCGGTCCCTTCGCGTCCAATAGGCGCCTTCCCGGTGCCCGGTCCGGCGCCGCGCTAGCCCGCGTAGCAGCGCTTGACCGCCTTGTCCGCGTGGGCCTCGTTGGTGATGTCACGGTACTTGGACTCGAAACTCTCGTCGACCTTGCGCGCATAGGGCGGGGCGTCGGCCCGGCGGTAACGGTCGTAGGCCTTCGGGCCGCCGTTGTAGGCGGCGTACGCGGAGCGGGCGAGGTTGTCGACCTTGCGGGTCACCTCGTGCTCGCGGTGGCGCACGGCGTACTTGGTGAGGTAATACATCAACACCTCCGCGCCGGCCCGGGCGTTGTAGGCAAAGTCCCACGCCAGCGGCTTCTGGTCGTAGAAGCCGCGCCACACCCGCGCGTTCACCTGCATTACGCCGACGTCGCCGCTGCCGGATTTCAACGGTACCCGCTTGCCCTTCTGGACGACGAACTGGCGCCAGCAACTCTCCTGCCACGCCGCGGCCAGCATCAGGCGCCGGTAGATCGGGTGGAAGCGCTTCTCGAGGTCGGCCTCGCGCAACCGCTCGGCGGCGGCGTAAAGCAGCACGTCGCGCGCGATCGGCAGGTAGGCGGGGATCTCGGTCGGCTTCGGCACCCAGTTGTTGAGTCGCTCGAGGACCTTGCCGGTGGGCTTCTCCGCCGCGTGCGCGGCGCCGAGCAGCCACGCGAACCAGCTTGCGCCGACGTCAGCCCCTGGCGCGGGCGGCGGCGGCGGGGCGCCGAAACCGAAGCGGCGGCGCAGTTGCGGGTCGACCCCCTCGTCGTACTGCACCGGGTCGCGTGCGTCGCCGTGCGCGAGGCCCCGGGCGAGGCGTCGCAGGCCGTCCGTGGAGAGGTCGAGCCCCAGTCCCGGCCCGAGGCGATCGAGTGTGCGTAGCGCCTCGGTGCTGTTGATGACCGAGAGGTAGGCGAGCGCGCGCGCCGGGTCGGGATGGCGTTCGGCGACCTGTTTCATGAGCGGCGCGAGCCGGGTCCACACCTCGAAGAACAGGCCGCGCACCGGGTCGGTGCCCGGCGCGCTGTCCTGGGCCAGCGTGGCGACGATGCGGTGGCGCGCGTCGATCAGGACCTCGAGCAGCTCGTCGGCGAGCGCCTCGGCGCCGTGCTCGTCCGCGGCCTGCTTGACCAGGTAGGTAACGAACGCGTCGAGGCGCTGCAGTTGCGGCAGGAACCGTTGCAGCTCCTCGTGGGTGAGGCGCGGCGCGGGCGGCGGGTGGGCTGCCACCGGCGGCGCGAGCATGCGCACCGTGGCGACGACGCCGCGGGCATTGACCGCGATGGCGCTGACGCGCGCGGACCTGGCCGCCGCCGCCACCCGGGCGGCGTCGGACTTCGGCAGCACCAGCGGAACCAGCGCGCTCAGCTCCGCCAGCGGCTTGCCGAGGTCGAGGACTGCCGTTTCGAAGCGTGGCTGCACGTGCGGACGCGCCCAGCGCCACACGGTGTTGGCGAGCGTGTCCGGGCGGCCCTTGGCGTCCAGCATCCGCGTCTCCACCACGCGCGCCTCGATGCGTCGCCCGTCGCCGGATACCGCCAGTGCCTGGACGAACTCGATCCGGCCCTGCCATTGGGTCGTCATGACGCAGCGCTCGCCGATCCGCGAACCCAGCCGCCCGCGCGCGTTGGTGAGCACCGTCAGGTTGGCCCCGCGCGCGCCCACCCGCGGGTCGGACAGTTCCAGGAACCGGCACCCGCTGCCGTCGTCGCCGACCCGCAGCGTCTGGCCGGCCCCGGTGAAAGCCCGCTGTACGAGGAAGCGCCCGAGCAGGGCGTGGGAAACGTCGAGCGGGAGGCGGATGTCCTGCGCGGCCAGGCTGCCGCCGCCCCACAGGCACAGGACCATCGCCCACAGGCGCTGCCAACGGCCGAGGCAGCGGATGGCAGTGCGCGCGCTCGAAGTCATCGGCGGTCGTTCCCGTTCCAGGTGGCGGGACCCGGGCCCGCGGCGATCCGGGTGGCGGAATTATTCCACGCCGTCGGCCGCGAGAAAATGACCGCTGCCCGCCGTCAGTCCGCGGTGAGCAGCACCAGGGCGCCGATGGCGACGAGGCCGAGCGCGGCGGCGACCGCGTAACGCCAGCGCGGCGGCGCGCCCGGCGCCGGCGCGTGAGCCCGCGGGAGCCCGTCCTCGATCCGCACCGCGACGAACTGCCCGACGCCGTGGTCGATCTGCGCGCAGCGCGCGCGGAACTCGCGCAGCACGCGTTCGGCGTCGAACTCGCCGTCGGCCACCAGGATCGGGCTGCCGGGGTGCTTGCCGGGACGGGCGCCCTCGTCGACGCCCGCGTGGGTCAGCGAGCCGCCGCGTTTCCAGGTCAACGCCTTCTCCGCGTGCGGCTTGTCGTAGGTCAACTGGAACCCGACGAGGTCGTCGTGCTCGTCGAGCCAGACGAAGAGGTCCATGGCCTCGTCGTTGAACCAGCGTCTGCGGGACTCGCCCGGCACCTGCCGGGCGGCCGGTATCTCGCGCAGCACCTGCGTGCTCCTGGTCGGTCGCCGGGTCGCCGGCCGCTGGGAAGGCAATATAGCAAGGCGCACGCCCGGCCGAAACGACTGGCAACGGGCGCAACCTGTTAGGATCGGCGGGCCGACAACAAGAAAGGCGCATGGCGATGACTTTCCCCGAACCATTGGACAGCCTGTCGTCGGACGACCTGGCGGTCCTGCAGCGATGCCTCAGCGAACAGCGCTTCGATCCCGGCGAGTGTCTGTTCAGGGCCGGCGAGCCGGGCGATTCCTTCTACATCATCGATGCCGGCACGGTGCGGGTGCAGCTCGATCGCGAAGAGCTCGACTCGGAGGGCACGCTCGGTTTCGTCGACGCCGGCAGCATCCTGGGCGAGCTGGCCATGCTCGACCACCGCCCCCGCTCGGCGAGCGCCATCGCCGACTCGCCGGTGCACACGCGCCGGCTGGACCAGGCGGCGCTGGAACGCCTGAGCCAGGAGCACCCGGGCGTGGCGCTGGCGGTGTACCAGGCGCTCGGTCGCAACGCCGCGAGCACCGTGCGCTCCAGCAACGAGCGCCTCGCCGCGGCGGTGTTTCGCTACAAGGACCCGGATGTCGACGCCATGGTCGCGCGCGCGCGCATCGCGCAGGCGACGTTCGCCACCTGGAGCGAGAAGCAGGTCGACGCGTTGCTGCTGGCGCTGGCCCGCCGGGTCGCGACCGAGGCACGCACGCTGGCCGAGGCGACGGTCGAGTGCACGCGGATCGGTAACGTCGACGACAAGACGGGGAAGATCGGCGTCGCCAGCCTGGCCGTGCTGAAGACGCTGTTCGGCGAACCCGGCAGCGGCTGGCTGGACGGCGGCGGCCCGGACACCGGG
>JBFJWO010000454.1:0-4445 GCA_041623575.1 Gammaproteobacteria bacterium | reverse complement strand
GGAGGGCGTCGCCGTGCTCGCCGGCGCGTGGCTCGGCGGGCAGCGAGGCGCGTTGCTGATGCAGTCGAGCGGGGTCGGCAACTGCGTCAACCTGCTGGCCATGGTGCAGGAATGCCGTTTCCCGCTGCTGATGCTGGTCACGATGCGCGGGCAATGGGCCGAGTTCAACCCGTGGCAGGTGCCGATGGGGCAGGCCGCCGATCGCGTGCTGCACGAGGCCGGCGTCATCGTGCAGCGCGCCGAGACGCCCGACGAGGTCCCGCGGACCGTGCAGTCCGCGGCGGCGCTTGCCTTCGATGCGGGCCGCGCGGTCGCGGTGCTCATCGGCCAGCGCGTCGTCGGGCGCAAGCGCTGGGACCGGGGGAGCGGGACCGATGAGTGAGCGGTTCGCGCTGCAGCGCCGGGCAGTGGTGGCGGAGATCCTGGCGGCGCGCGGCGATGCGCTGGTGATCGCGGGCCTCGGCAGCCCCGCCTGGGACACCGCGGCCGCCGGCGACGACGAGCGCAACTTCTACCTCTGGGGCGCCATGGGCGGGGCCGCGCTGTGCGCCCTCGGCCTGGCCCTGGCGCAACCGGATCGCCCGGTGCTGGCGATCACCGGCGACGGCGAGCAGCTGATGGGGCTGGGCGGGCTGGCGACCGTCGCCGTGCAGGCGCCCGCCAACCTCGCGCTGGTGGTGCTGGACAACGAGCGCTACGGCGAGACCGGGATGCAGGACACCCACACCCGCTTCGGCGTCGACCTCGCGGGCGTCGCGGCGGCGTGCGGGTTCGCGCTGAGTCGCACGGTGAGAGAAGCGCGCGAGCTGACCGAACTCGTGCCGTTGCTGTATGCCGGGGCCGGGCCCGTGTTCGCGGCGGTCAAGGTGCGCCCCGACAGCGCCGCGGCGAGCCTGCCGCCGCGCGACGGGACTTACCTCAAGCACCGCTTCCGCGCCGCGGTGCTGGGCGGCGCGGCCGACTGACGCCACGCTCAGCGGCTCTGCAGCCGGTAACCGACACGCGAGAGCATGTCCTGCGAAGGGTAGTCGGTGACGCTCAGGCCGCCGTCGACGATCAGCGTCTGGCCGGTGACGAAAGAGGCCTGCGGCGAGGCCAGGAACAGGACCGCGGCGGCGATCTCCTCGGGCGTGCCCATGCGGCCCAGCAACGAGGGCGGCATGGCCCAGTCGTCACCGCCGCTGGCGGGTGTATCGCGGTCGCGCTCGGTCGCGACCCAGCCCGGGCTGACCGCGTTGACGCGAACGCCGTGGGGCGCGCCCTCGGCGGCGAGCGCGCGGGTGAGCCCCTCGATCCCGGCCTTGGCCACGCAATAGAGCCCCCAGTTGCCGTGCAGCGCGGCCGTCGAGGAGATGTTGACGATGGCGCCGTCACCGGCCCGGGCGAGCAGGGGCAGGGCGTGCGCGCTCACGTAGAACGCGGCGTCGAGGTTCGGGCCGCGCAGCTTGTCCCAGCGCACGGCCGGCGGGTCGTCGGCGTCCACGCCGCAGCGGCGCGCGCCGACGCCGGCGTTGTTCACGACCACGTCGAGACGCGCGAACTGGCGTTCGATGTCGCGGACCAGGTCGGCCACGGCCGCGTCGTCGGCGAGATCGACGCTGAAAAACGCACCGTCGGCCTGCGCCAGCGTGAGCTCGTTCATGACCGCCGCGCCCTTGTGGGGGTCGCGGGCCGCGATGACCACCGTGGCGCCCGCCTGCGCAAAGCGATGCGCGATCGCGCGCCCGATCCCGGAGTTGCCGCCGGTCACCAATACCACCTTGTCCTGCACCGTTGCTCTCCCGTAGAGCGCCTGCGCCGCAGTATAAGGCGTCGCGCCGAGGTAGCTAATCGCCTGGTTTCGGCGTAATATCGCACCCGCTGCCGTCTCCGCTACATGCCGGCAGCACACGCCAGTAACGCCTGTCCCCGTGTATACCCGATCTCCACGCCGCCTCGCGCGGCCGACTGTAGCGGCGGGCCGTGCTTCGTGCGATGGCGCGGGATCGAATACGGGGAGGCGGGCCGGCGTAAGTTACCCGGGCGTTCGCTGCGGCGCGCGCGCGGGGTTCTGTCATTTGTCTGAGGATTTGTTTTTAGTGAATACAGGTACAGTGAAGTGGTTTGACGCCACGAAAGGCTTTGGTTTCATCATGCCCGAAGACGGCGGTAAGGACGTGTTCGTGCACCACTCGGCCATCAAGGGCTCGGGCTTTACCAGCCTCGAGGAAGGCCAGAAGGTCAACTACGAGACTCAGCAGACGCCGAAAGGCCCTGCCGCCGCCAACGTCGCGGTGATCTGAACCCGGCCTGCGTGCCGCGCGTTCGACAGTAAGTGAGACCCCGCTTCGGCGGGGTCTTTTTTTCCGCTCCGCCCGGCTCAGCAGTTGGACCAGCCGAAGGCGTAGACACAACCGTCCCCGCTGCCGCCCACGCCACCGCCGGCGGAGTTGCTGTAGTGGCTCCAGTCGCCGTTGGCGTTCCATTCGCCGCTGCCGTAGCGCGAGCCATAGGCGCCGCTGCTCCCGCCGCCCGTGCCGCAACCCTGCTGCCCGGTGCTGAGGTTGGCCCAGCAGCCGGTGCCGTAGTCCACCATGTAGCTGCCCGGCGCGATCCGCGTACCCAGCCGGCGTTCGAGGGCGAACAGCTGCTGCTGGCTCAGCAGCTGGCCGTTGATGGCGACGTTGCTCTCGTGATCGGCCAGTGCCGTGCCGCCGCCGAGCAGGGCGGCGATCAGGACGAGTCGTGCTCCTTTCATGGTCGGGCTCCCATTTCGTGTGCTCATCGACTGGCCACAGCCTAGCGCGCTGCGTGGGTGGCGTGCGGGCAGCCGTTCACAGCCCGGTTGTGACATCTTGCCCGGGTCGGGCGGTGACGGGCTCAGCCCCGTCGCGCGCCGGCACGCCGCCTGTTCAGCCCCCGTTCAGCCGCGCGCCGGCAGGCTTGCCGGCCTGTCGATTTGCACGGTCCGGGCGCGTAAAGCATGATGGCCGGGTCTTGTGGGAGGGGTCTTATGCGGGCGAAAGAGGCCGCGTTGCTGGCCGCGGCGTTCGCCGCCCTGGCGGGCGGGTGCTCGTCGGTACCGCTCGGCGATGCGGGCAGCGGCGGACCGCTGCTGCGCCTACCCGCAACGCCTGCGCCGCAGACGTTGGAAGCCGCGACGGCGGGGTCGGCGGCGGACGCGGATCGCGGCGAGCGCATCGCCACCCTCGCCGAGGAGATGCTCGGCGTGCCCTATCGCTGGGGCGGCAGCACCCGCAGCGGCTTCGACTGCAGCGGCCTGGTGTTCTTCACCCACCGCCGGGCCGGGCGCGCCGTGCCGCGCACCTCGCGCGAGCAGTACCGGGCGGCGCGGCGGGTGGAACTCGACGACGCGCGCCCCGGGGACCTGTTGTTCTTTCGCTCGCGCAACCTGTCGCACGTCGGGATCTACGTCGGCAACGGGCGGTTCGTGCATGCGCCTTCGTCGGGCAAACGCGTCAGCGTCGCGCGCGTGAGCCGGCCCTACTACCGCGAACGCCTGCTCGGCGTCGGCAGGCTGTATTGAACACGCCGACGCCATTGAACACGCCGACGCCGGGGCCGGTCGGCGTCGCTCGCGCGGCGGCGCCGGAACTGGACGTCGTCATCGAGATTCCACGGGGCAGCTTCGTCAAGCGCGGCACCCGTGGGCAGCTCGATTTCGTCTCCCCGTTTCCCTGCCCGTTCAACTACGGCTCGGTCGAGGCGCTGCTCGGCCTGGAGGGCGACCTGCTGGACGCGGTGGTGCTCGGCCCGCGCCTCGCGCGGGGCGCGCGGGTGAGGGTGCGTGCCTACGGCGCCGTCGGCCTGACCGATCGCGGCCTGTACGACGACAAGCTGATCTGCGCCGAGCGGCCGCCGCCACGCTGGCAGCGCCGGTGGGTCGTGCGGTTCTTCCGGTTCTATGCGCTGTGCAAGGGCGTGCTCAATCGCGCCCGTCAGCGGCGCGGGATGACTCGCTGCGAAGGTTGGTGTGCGGCCCGCGAAGCCCTGGCGAGGGCACGCCCGCGGCGCCGTGGGCCGCCCTTCGCCCCGCCCCGACGGTGAGCGCCCCGGACAAGGACGCCGAGGGCTTCCGGTCCTTGTGGCCGGTGCTGTTCATGGAGCGCACCCTGCCGGGTCACGAAGAGGCCAACGCCTTGCTCGAGGCGCTGCTGCTGAGGCAGAACCGCGAGCGCGCCCAGATGACCACCGGCTACCGCGAGCAGAACCTGTTCGCCCGCGAGCACCCGGCGCTGGCCTGGCTGACCCAATGCGTGCACACCTCGGCCCGCGACTATTGCGCGCGCGCCGGCATGGACTACCCGATCGACTGGTCGCTGCAGGGCTGGGGCAACGTCAACCGACTCGGCGACTACCACGACCCGCACAACCACCCGCACGCCTACCTGAGCGGCACCTACTACGTCAGGGTGCCGGACAAGCGGGTCACGACGGGCAACCGC
>JBFJWO010000453.1:0-4465 GCA_041623575.1 Gammaproteobacteria bacterium | reverse complement strand
CGGCTGTTCGCAGGCGATCCCGCGCTCCACCCACGCTCCATTCGCGCTCCATTTTCGGGACTGCGAGAGACAATCCCCGCGCGAGAACGGCTCCGAAAAACCGCTTTAGAATCAGCGCCTTATATGGTCTTTGGTGGTCTAGGGAGGGCTGCGGAAGTGGTGCCGAGGAGAGGACTTGAACCTCCACAGGGTTACCCCTACTAGCACCTGAAGCTAGCGCGTCTACCAATTCCGCCACCTCGGCACGGGGCGAAGCGGCGAAATGTACCGGCGTGACCGGGGCTTGTCAATCGGGCGGCGGCAGCGCGGGCACCAAGCTGTTACACTTCGCGCCCCCATGGCCGGCGCCCCGAAAAAAAAGACCAAGACCGCGCGCGGGCGCGCCGGGCGCCGCGCCGATCCTTTCGCCGAGCGCGAAGCGCGACGCTACGCCGACCCCGTGGCGAGCCGCGAACACCTGCTCGCACTGGTGCGCGCCCACCCGGGGCCGTTGACCTTCGACGAACTCGCCGGCCAGGCCGGCGCGCGCTCCGACGCGCAGCGCGAAGCGCTCGACAAGCGCCTCGCGGCGATGCTGCGCGCCGGGCAACTGGTGCAGAACCGGCGCGGTGGGTTCCTGCCGGTCGACGAGCACGGCCTGTGCCGCGGGCGCATAGCCGGGCACCGCGACGGCTTCGGTTTCCTGGTGCCGGACGAGGGCGGCGACGACATCTATCTCGCGCCGCGGGAAATGCGCCAGGCCCTGCACGGCGACCGCGCGGTGGTGCGAGTGACCGGCGCCGACCGCCGCGGGCGCCCCGAGGGCCGCCTGGTCGAGGTGATCGAGCGGGCCAACGAGACGGTCGTCGGGCGCCTGCATCGCGAGGGCGAGTTCGCCTACGTGATCCCCGAGGACCGCCGCATCAGCCAGGACATCCTGATCCCGCCGAAGCAGTTGCGCGAGGCGCGCGAGCACCAGGTCGTGGTGGCGCGCATCACCGAGCAGCCGAGCAGCCACAACCAGCCCATCGGGGCGGTCGTGGAGGTGCTCGGCGAACGGGGCGCGCCGGGCATGGAAGTCGAGATCGCCCTGCGCAGCCACGGCATTCCCTACGAGTGGCCGCGCGCGGTGCTCAACGAGACCCGCCGGGTGCCGGACACGGTGCCGCCGGCAGCGCTGGCCGGGCGGCGCGACCTGCGCGACCTGCCGTTCGTCACCATCGACGGCGAGGACGCCAAGGATTTCGACGACGCCGTGCTGTGTCAGGCGCGCGGCGACGGCTGGCGGTTGCTGGTGGCGATCGCCGACGTGTCGCACTACGTGCGCGAGGGCAGTGCGCTCGATTCGGAAGCCTACGGGCGCGGCACGTCGGTGTACTTCCCCGGGCGCGTCGTGCCCATGCTGCCGGAGCAGTTGTCCAACGGCCTGTGCTCGCTCAACCCCGAGCAGGACCGGCTGGTGATGGTCTGCGACATGTCGGTGGCCGCCGACGGTAGCGTGACCCGTTCGCGTTTCGCACGGGCGGTGATCCGCTCCCATGCGCGCCTGACGTACACGCAGGTCGCCGAGTGGCTGTTCGAGAAGCGGCGCGGCGGCGGCAACGGCCTGCGCGACGCGCCGGTGGCGTTGCGCGAGCCTCTGGCGCGCCTTGCCGATGTCTACCGCGTGCTGCTCAGCGCGCGTATCGAACGCGGCGCGCTCGATTTCGACAGCAACGAGGTCGGCTTCGAATTCGACGCGAACGGCAAGATCGCGGCCGTGGTGCCGCGCCCGCGCAACGACGCCCACCGGCTGATCGAGGAATGCATGGTGGCCGCGAACGTGTGCGCGGCGCGCCTGTTGAGCCGCCACAAGCGCGGCGGGATGTACCGCAACCACGCGCCCCCGAGCCCGGACCGGCTGACCGACCTGCAGCAGTTCCTGCACGAGTTCGGCCTGCGCCTGGGCGGCGGCGCGAACCCGCGCCCGTCCGACTACGCGGCGCTGATCGACAAGAGCCGCGATCGCGACGAGACCTTCCTGATCCACACCGTGTTGCTGCGCTCGCTGACGCGGGCGCTGTACCAGCCGACCTGCACCGGGCACTTCGGCCTCGCGCTCGAGATGTACACGCACTTCACCTCGCCGATCCGCCGCTACCCGGACCTCGAGGTGCACCGTGCCATCAAGCGCATCCTCGACAAGGAAGGCGCGGCGAGCGCGCCCGGGGTCGCCGAGGAGGCGGCGGTGCACTGCTCGTTCACCGAACGCCGCGCGGAGGAGGCGACGCGCGATGCCGCCACCCACCTCAAGTGCGAGTTCATGCTCGCGCACGTGGGCGAGCATTTCGACGGGATCGTCAGCGGGGTCGCGCCGTTCGGGCTGTTCGTCGACCTCGCCGGCCTGCACATCGAAGGCCTGGTGCACGTCACCAACCTGCCGCGCGACTACTACGACTTCGACCCCATCGGCCATCGCCTGGAAGCGGAACGCTCCGGCGAGGTGTTCCGCCTCGGCGACCGCCTGCGCGTGCAGGTCGCCGCGGTCGACGTCGACGATAGCCGCATCGACTTCGAACTCTCGGAGCACCGGCCGCGCACGCCGGGCCGCAGCAGCGGTCCGCGGCGCGAGCGGCGCAACAAAGGTCCCGCCACCAGCCGGGGCCGACGCCGGCGGTGAGTCGCCCGTTGCTGGTGTTCGGCCTGCACGCCGTGCGCGCGTTGCTCGAGGCCGCTCCCGGCGATGCGCGACGATTGCTGGTGGCGCGCGGCGAGAGCGGGGCGCTCGGCGAGATCGTGGCGCTGGCCGCCGACCACACCACCGTGCAGCACTGCTCGCGCGAGGAACTCGACCGCGCGACCGGCGGCGGCGCCCACCAGGGCGTTGCGCTGGAGTGCACGCGGTTGCCGGAACTCGACGAGCGCCGCCTGCTGGACAGGCTCGACGAGGCGCCGCGGCCCTGGCTGCTGCTGGTGCTGGACGGGGTGCAGGACCCGCACAACCTCGGCGCCTGCCTGCGCAGCGCCAATGCCGCCGGGGCCCAGGCTGTGATCGTACCGCGCGACCGCGCCTGCGGGCTGACCCCGACGGTGGTCAAGGTCGCCTCGGGAGCGGTCGGCCCGACCGGTTTTGCGCGCGTCACCAACCTGGCGCGCTGCCTGCGCCAGTTGCGCGAGCGCGGCGTGTGGCTGGTCGGCGTCACCCAGGATGCGCCGCGCACGCTCTACGAGGTCGCGCTGGACGTCGATCTCGCGCTGGTGCTGGGCGCTGAAGGCAGCGGCCTGCGCCGCCTGACCCGCGAGGCGTGCGATGCGCTGGCCGCCATTCCGATGGCCGGCAGCGTGACCAGCCTGAATGTCTCGGTGAGCAGCGGGATCGCGCTGTTCGAGGCCCGCCGCCAGCGCGCGTCGGGCGCCTGAAGGCCTGCCGCGCGCGTTGCGCGGAGCGCGGCGCTGGCTTAGAATGCGCGGCTTTTATCGGGGGCGGAAAAGCGCGCGCGCAGGCGCTGCCCCGAACGGTCGGGATCCCGTTCCCGACCCGGCGGCCCGGCACGGGCCACCGTCGCGACACAATTCGTCAACTCCTTGCCCGCTCCGCGCCGATCGCGGCGGGCTGTCAACCCGTAAGGAGACTCTCAATGCGGCACTACGAAGTGGTGTTCCTGGTCCACCCTGACCAGAGCGAGCAGGTGCCCGCGATGATCGAACGTTATCGCGGCATCATCGAGTCCAACGGTGGCAACATCCACCGCCTGGAGGACTGGGGCCGGCGCCAGCTCGCCTACCCGATCAACAAGATCCACAAAGCGCACTACGTGCTGATGAACATCGAGTGCGACCGCGACTCGCATGCCGAGTTGCTGGACGCGTTCCGCTTCATCGACGCGGTGCTGCGCAACATGGTCATCACCCGTCGCGCCGCCGTCACCGAACCCTCGCCGCTCGCCAAGGGCGAAGACGAGGGTCGCGAGTCGCGCGGTGGCCGCGACCGTGACCGGGGCGACCGTGACCGGGGCGATCGTGATCGCGGCGGGCGCGACGGCGCCCCGGCCCGGGCTCCTGCCGAGGAGCCGGCGCCGCCCGCCAAGGCAGGTGCCGAGGCGGACGACAGCGCGCCCGGTAACGACCCGGCCTGAAACGAACGTAGAGGAACCCGAACATGGCGCGTTTTTTCCGGCGCAGAAAGTACTGCCGCTTCACGGCCGAGGGCGTGGTCGAGATCGACTACAAGGACCTCGCCACGCTCAAGAACTACGTCACCGAGACGGGCAAGATCGTGCCCAGCCGCATCACCGGCACCAAGGCCAAGTACCAGCGCCAACTGGCACGGGCGGTCAAGCGCGCGCGCTACCTGGCACTGCTGCCCTACACCGACAACCACTGACCGGGCGGGCGACCCGGTGAGCCATTGCGCCCGCGTCGCAGTCCGCGCCGGGCGTGCCGGTGTCGCGGGCGCGCGCCCGTAGCCGCCGCGACCGGGGACGATTATCGTGACGGGTCTGGCCGG
>JBFJWO010000452.1:0-4470 GCA_041623575.1 Gammaproteobacteria bacterium | reverse complement strand
GGTCGGGCAATGCGGGTGCGGTGGTGTCGATGTTCGCCGGGCGATGATCAAGTCATCGAGTGTACGCCCGGCGCGAACGGTTTGCCATCGCGCCGCCTTCGAGGCGTGGCGCGAATCGTCGTTCGAAGTTCACTCCTCTCGCGCGCATGCCGGCCCGTGCCGGCGCGCTGCGACTCGCCGTGGCCCGCTAGCCGAGACGCCCGTAGAACGTTCGGCGCGCGGTCTCCGACAGGGCGACGCCCGGTTCGGTGTTGTAGGCGAGCACCACCAGCATGCGCGTGCGCTTTCCCGCCACCGGGGTGACCCGGTGCATCGCATTGCGGCCGCGAAAAAGCGCCAGTGCGCCCGCGCTCATGCGCAGCTCGCGAGGCGCGACTTCCCCGTCCAGCACCTGGCGCACTCGCTCGTAGTTCATCTCACCGCGTGCCGCGTCGCGTACCTCGGGGACGTATTCGAACCGGCCGCCGCGCTCCGCTTCCTGGATCATCAGCGTGATGGCGAACGAGGAGTTGTCGAAATGCCAGCCGAGTTCCTGCCCGGCGCTCGCATAGTGCAGGTTGATCGAGGACAACGGGTCGGCGTACTCGAACAGGGCCTGCTCGCCGAGCACGGCGCACAGGAACGCGTGAAAAGCCGGCGCGTTGTACAGCGCGCGCAGCGGCGAGGTCTTGCTCACCTGGTCGTCGGTGATACAACCCTTGGTCGAGGTGACGGGGCGGTTGCGCGGGTGCTCGGCCGCGAGATCCGGGTCGGGCGGCGCGAGGAAGACGTTGTGCGTCTGCGTCGAGTAGAAGGCGAGAGTCCGGTTCGATTCGCCTTCCCGGCGGAGCGCTTCGACCGCCGCCGCGCGCAGGAAGCCTGGCAGGACCAGGGCGCCGTCCGCGCCCAGCGCTGCGCGGCAGGTGTCGCCAAACGCGGCCGCCGCGAGCGGGTAGCGCTCGGTGTCGACGATGGCCGCGAGAGCATCGTGCGGCGCGTCTGGCGGATTCCCGCCGCGCGCACCGCCGGTGTCTGCCGCGGCCCTCACTGACAGGCGATCACGGATTGTCGATCCGCGCCGGGCGCCGCGTCAGGTGCAGGACGCCTCGTAGATCGAGCCGATCGAGGCGTCGAGCATGGCGTTGAACTCCGCATCGCTCTGCTGCACGGACAGGCCCTCGGTCAGTGCGCGCGAGAAACTCGCGACCATCCCGTGGTTGCGCGCCAGCCGGGCGTTCGCTTCCTCGCGGCTGTAGCCGCCGGAAAGCGCGACCACCTTCAGCACGTTCGGGTGCTCGATGCACTCGCGGTAGAAGCCGTCCGTTTCCGGCAGCGTGAGCTTGAGCATGATTCGCTCGTCCGCGCCCAGGTCGCCGATGTGCTCGAGCAGTGCCGCCTTGAGCAACCCCTCGGCCTGCGCTTTCTCGGGGCTGTGAATGTCCACCTCGGGTTCGATGATCGGTACCAGGCCCGCGCCGACGATGCGCCGCCCGATCTCGAACTGCTGATCGACCACGGCTTTCACCCCGGCCGGGTTGGCGCGCTTGATCACCGAGCGCATCTTGGTCCCGAAAACCCGTTTGGCGCGTGCGCGATCGAGCAGGGCGTCGAGGTCGGGCATCGGCTTCATGACCTGGGCGTCGTCCGCCTCCTCGGCCAGGCCCTTGTCGACCTTCAGAAAGGGTACGACGTTCTTCACCTCCCACAGGTAGGTGGGCGAGGGTCTGCCTTCGATGTCGCGATCCATGGTGTTCTCGAACAGGATCGCGCCGAGGATGCGCTTGCCGTCGAAGGCGGGGCTGGTGACGATGCGCGTGCGCATCTGGTGGATCACCGAGTACATCTCCTCCTCGCTGGCGTAGGCATCCTCGCCGATGCCGTACAGGCGCAGGGCCTTGGGCGTGCTGCCGCCGCTCTGGTCGAGCGCGGCGATGAAACCGGTCTGGGTCCGGATCTTGTCGAGTTGCTGGTCAAAGATTGTCACGTTGCCTTCCAGTGTCTGCTCGCGATGATATGAAGACCGTGCCGCCGCGGCAGGCCGCGATCGGCGGTCGTGAACAGGCAATTGTATGCCGCGGCCGGCGGGTCGGGGAAGGTCGCCGCTACCGGTCTGCTCACTTGCCGGCCGGCCGGGTGGTGCGCAGGCCGCAACGCCGGCATTCCACGGTCTCCACGCCCCCGCCGCCGAAACTGAACGATTCGCTGACGATGCGAAAGTCGTGAAACCCCAGCCAGCACAATAACCTGCCAAGCGGGCTGTCCGGCATGGAAAACACCCTCGGTGGCCAATACGGACAGGCGAATTCTCCCCGTTCCGGGCCGGGCTTGCCACCGGGTCGGGTCAAGCTTTATGCAAATACCTTAATAATCGCTTGTAACTATCTAATTTTTCGTGTATTTGTTCTTTCCGTTTCTAACCATCCAAGGGAGCGGTCATGAGGAATTATCGTTACGCCGGGGTCGCGGTGCTGTTCGCGTCGATGTCGTTCGGCGGGTGCGCCCTGTTCGAGCAGGACACGGGTATGGCGGCCGCGCCGGCGCCGGCCCCCGAGACGGCATCGAGGCTGGACGTGGAAGCGGCGCTGGAGGAAGCGCGCGCGGCCCGCGCACTGGCGGAGCAGGCCTTGCGCGCTGCGGAAGCCGCGCAGGCCACGGCCAACTCGGCCACCGGTTCGGCGAACTCGTGCCAGGCGCGTTGCGAGGAAGTGGAAACGCAGATCGAGCGCGCATTCCAGCAGTCGCAGGCCAAGTAGACCGGCGCTCGCCCGCGCCGGTCAGCCAATAATCCACGCTGACGGCGCGGGGCGCGAAACCGCTCGCGACCCGCGGTGCCGGGTCGCCCGCCTCTCAGCCGGCACACGCCGCCGGCGCGACGGCCCATGGTCCGGCTCGACGGGCGGCGCTCAGTAGGAGGGCGGAATCCTGAGGGCCAGGATGCCGGTGTGGGCCCGGATCACGCGGCGTGCGTAGTCGACCTGCCGGCGGTCGGCGAACGGCCCCACCTCCACCTGGTGGCGATCGGAAACCTGCCAGATGCGGGCGTCCAGCCGGCGCTCCCCGAGTCGACCGACCACGTCCAGCGCCTGCTGGTGCGCGTCGAACGCACCGGCAATCAGGTGCCAGCTGCGGGTCGGCTCGAGCCGTGAGGTGCGCCCGACGCGCGCGGGTATGCCGTCGGCGCGTTGCAGCGCGGCGTCGACCGCTTCCCAGTCGACCAGCACCGAGTGGCCGAACGCCGTGCTCAGCACGGTCTCGTAGGCACGCTGGGTGAAGACCTCGGCGGCTTGCGGCGTCGTCCCGTCCGGGCGGTGGACTTCCAGGTACAGCCGCCCGTTGCTCAACGCGGCCTTGACCGGCTGGTGGACGATGCGCACCGCCGTACCGACGTCGATCTTCGGGAACAACTCGGCGATGTGCTCGGGGTACATGCGGATGCAGCCGTGACTCACGCGCATGCCGATTCCCGACGGCTGGTTGGTGCCGTGAATCAGGTAGCTCGGGTTGCCGAGGCGCAGCGCGAAACGCCCCAGCGGGTTGTCGGGCCCGGGCGGTACGACGTCCGGCAACTCCTCGCCCTTGGCGCGATACTCCAGCTTGATCGATTCGGGCACCACCCAGGCGGGGTCGGTTTTCTTCTGCGCGATCTGCGTGGTCATGAGCGGCGTGTCCCAGCCTTCGCGGCCGATGCCGATCGGGTAGGTGGTGACCCGGGCGCCGCCGTTCTCGTCGTCATGAAAATAGTACAGGCGCATCTCGGCGAGGTTGACGATCACGCCCGTGCGGGGACCGTCCGGCAGCACGAAGCGCGTCGGTAACACCAGCGGCGTGTTCTCGCCCGGCAGCCAGACCTTGACGCCCGGGTTGGCCGCCACGATCTCGTTGTAACCGAGGCCGAAGTCGCGGGCGATCGCGGAGAGGTTCTGCTCGGCGCGCGTGCTCAGGTTCTGCGTCGTGCCGAGTACTAACGTGTCGGGGTCGAGGGAAAAAGAAGCGGCGAAGGCGTTGGTCGCGAACAGCGCCGGAGCGAGCACGCTCGACGCGAGTAGACGCTCGGTGCGATGGATCATCCGCGGTCTGTCCTGGCCTGGGCGGCGCCAATCGTCGCAATTCGCAGGCGCCTCTGCAAGTGCCGCGCGAACCGCGGACGACGTCGCCTCAGGCGAAGGTGGTGCGATAGCGGGTAGCGCGATCGGACTCGCGGCTGACGTCGGTTTCCAGTCTGGCGGTAAATTCGCCGGCCGTGCACGGTCGGTGGAACAGGAACCCCTGCATCACCTCGCAGCCGTGCCCGAGGAGGAAACGCCGTTGCGCGTGGTTCTCGATCCCCTCGCCAATCACCTCCAGGCCGAGGTTGGCGGCGATACCGAGTGTGCTCTTGACCGCCACCGCGCATTGTTCGTCCGCGACGCAGCCGGCGACGAACGCCCGGTCGATCTTGAGCGCCTGCACCGGGAGTTTCTGCAGGCGGGCGAGGGAGGTGTGGCCCTTGCC
>JBFJWO010000451.1:0-4478 GCA_041623575.1 Gammaproteobacteria bacterium | reverse complement strand
TCAACGCGCTCGGCTGCGAGTACCTCGACGCGCCGGTCTCGGGCGGCGAGGTGGGCGCGAAGAACGCCGCGCTCTCGATCATGGTCGGCGGCAGCGAAAGCACGTTCGAGCGCGTGCGCCCCCTGTTCGAGCTGATGGGCAAGAACATCACCCTGGTCGGGGCCAACGGCGACGGCCAGACCGCCAAGGTCGCCAACCAGATCGTGGTCGCGCTCAACATCGAGGCGGTCGCCGAGGCGTTGGTGTTCGCGGCCAGGGCCGGCGCGGACCCGGCGCGCGTGCGCGAAGCGCTGATGGGCGGCTTCGCGGCCTCGAAGATCCTCGAGGTGCACGGCGAGCGCATGATCAAGCGCACCTTCGACCCCGGCTTTCGCATCGAGCTGCACCAGAAAGACCTCGACCTCGCGCTCAGCAACGCCCGCGAGCTGGGGGTCAGCCTGCCGAACACCGCGACCGCGCAGGAGCTGTTCAACGCCTGCGCCGCGCACGGCGGCAAGGCGTGGGACCACTCGGCGATGGTGCGCGCGCTGGAGAAGCTCGCCGCCTTCGAGATAGCCTGAGTGGCGGGCCAGCCGATGCCGGCGCCGGGGGAACTGCTGCGCCGCATGTTCGACGCCGCCGTCGCCTCGGCGCAGCCCGACCTGCGGGTGCCGGCGTTCCTGCCGGCGCCGCCCGCGGGGCGCCTGGTCGTGATCGGCGCCGGCAAGGCCTCGGCGGCCATGGCCCGCGCGTTCGAAAACCACTGGCCCGGCCGGCTCGAGGGGCTGGTGGTCACGCGCTACGGCTATGCCGTGCCGTGCGAGCGCATCGAGATCGTCGAAGCCGCGCACCCGGTGCCGGACACCGCCGGGCTCGAAGCCGCGCGGCGCATCCTCGCGCTGGTGGACGGACTGAGCGGGGACGATCTCGTGGTGTGCCTCGTTTCCGGCGGCGGCTCGGCGTTGCTGCCGCTGCCGCTCGACGGGCTGACGCTGGACGACAAGCAGGCGGTCAACCGCGAGCTGTTGCGCTGCGGCGCCTCGATCACGGAGATGAACTGCGTGCGCCGCCACCTGTCGGCGATCAAGGGCGGACGGCTGGCGGCCGCGTGCCACCCGGCGCGGGTGGTGAACCTGCTGATCTCGGACGTCCCGGGCGACGACCCGGCCGACATCGCCTCCGGGCCCACCGTGGCGGATGCGACCACCTGCGCGGACGCGCTCGACATCGTCGAGCGCTACCGGATCGCCCTGCCGGGCGCGGCGCGCGACTACCTCGAGAGCGGACGTGGCGAAAGCGTGAAGCCCGACGACGCCCGCCTGGCCGGCCTCCAAACCCACCTGATCGCGACCCCGCAACTGGCCCTCGAAGCCGCGGCCGCGGTGGCCTGCGAGGCCGGCGTCGATGCGCACGTGCTGGGCGACCGCATCGAAGGCGAGGCGAAGGACGCCGGCAAGGTGCTGGCCGGCATCGCTTTGCAGGTCGCAACGCGCGCAACGCCCTTCGCGCCGCCCTGCGTGCTCCTGTCCGGCGGCGAGACGACCGTCACCCTGCACGGCAGCGGCCGCGGCGGACGTAACGTCGAGTTCCTGCTGTCGCTCGCCGTCGCGCTCGAGGGCGCGCCCGGTGTGTACGCACTCGCCGGCGACACCGACGGCGTCGACGGTGTGGAGGAGATCGCCGGCGCGCAGCTGACCCCCGACACGCTGGCGCGCGCCTGGCGGGCCGGCATCAACCCACGCGCGTCGCTCGCGAACAACGACGGGCACGGTTTCTTCGGCGCGCTCGGCGACTCGGTGGTGACCGGACCCACGCTGACCAACGTGAACGATTTCCGCGCCATCTACATCGCGCCCGACGGCGCGTGAGCCGCACGCGCATCGCCCATCGACGCGGCCAGAGCCTTGTGTCGCCGGGCGCGACCGCCTCTCTCGAGCGCGCCGCCGTGGCCGTGCGCTTGCGTCGGCGTCGGCTGCCTACCGGGTGACGCGGGAACAGGGGCGCGCGGCCCCCGTTCCCGTTTGCGGCCCGACGCCGGGCTTCAGTGCGGGTTGGAGATATTGACGTCGTTGGCGAGGATGAGCTCGTCCACCTGCGCCGGGTCTTCGGCAAACAGGCTGCCGTCGGCCGTCGCTTCGAGCACCGCCGTGACCAGTTCGCGGGCCACGTTGCGCAGCATGCCGTGGGCTTTCTGGCCGAGGTTGAAGTTGATCGAGCCCTCGGTCTGCCCGAGGATCTCGACGAGCACGCTGCCGCCGAGCGGTCCCGTCTCGCCACCTTCGATGCGCGTCGTCCCCATCAGGCCGTAGGCGTTGCGCGCGATCCCCGGGAAGTCCCCGCCGACGTAGCGGGTGATCTCGGCGTAGCCGAGCTGCATCGAGCGCTTCTTCATGATCAACGCCATCTGTTGCGACAGCGCGACGGCGGCCGGTGCTACCGCGACATTGGTCGGCCACAGGATCGAACCGGTGACGCGGCGATCGAGCCGGTAGGCATCGTTCTGCGCCGGCTCCTCCTCGACCACCACGCTCGGGCCCTGGTTGTGCACGTCGATCACCCAGATGGGCTGGAACCGCGCATAGGCGTCGACCGCGCCCTGCGCTTCGGGGACGGGGCTGCGGGCAGGGTCGAAATGGCGTCCGCCGAAGCCGGGGTTGCAGCGGATCTGTTCGCTTTGCGCCCAGTCGGCCCAGTGATAGCGGTTCATGTCGTAGTGGAACAGGTTGCGGTCGAACACCGCCCGGTCGGTGTAGACGCCGCGCCCCTGGTCGAGGCGCGAGGCGATGACGTTGCCGTTCGCGTCCAGGCACGAACTGGTACGCGCCGGCGGCGCATCGAAGTCGCCGTTGCCGCGATCGGGGATGGTGGCGCCGTCGGGGTTCATGCGCGGCACGATGAGCACGTACAGCGCGTCGGTGATCGCCCGCGCGCCGGCGCTGGCGTTGCTCAGGTGCTTGACGATGTCGAGCGCCGCCTCGGCACCGTGCGGCTCGTCGCCGTGCTGCTGGTTGATGATCATGACCGCCGGTTTGGACGGGTCGCCGATCTTCGCCAGCCACACCTCGCGCCCGCCGGCGGTGGTCGCGACCGACTCGATCTCGAGCACACCCCTGCTGCGGCGTTCGATGCCGAACAACTGGTCGGTCAGCTGCTCGTAGCTCAGGAACCCTTCCAGGCTGACGGTCTGCTGGGGCGTTACCCAGGGCCCGCCGGGATTCACCGTCTGCGCCACCGCCAGCCCGGCAAGACCGAGCACCGCGGCAGCGCCGCCCAGCACGGATACGACTTTCCTCATTGCTGCATTCTCCGAAATTGGACTGTTGATCGCGATCGACTCCGGTGCCCCGGGGAGCGTGCCACCGCAAGCCGGCTCGCGAGCCGACGAGGCGCGGCGAGGCAGGCCCACGCCGAGCATAGACCATCGGCGCCGGGCGCGCGCACGTTCTTCGGAGTACCGGCAGCGGCGGCGAACGCCGCGTCGAATCGTCACCCGGGCCCGGCCTGCGTTCGCCGCAAGCAGCGCACGCAGGTCCGGCGCCCGCTCAGACCTCCATCGCCTCGACGACCGGGCGCCCGAGCGGGATCGCGGCATCCGGCTGCTCGCAGGCCAGGAACTCGCCACGGCCCGCCTCGTCGCTGACCTCGTTGCCGTCCCACACGACTTTGCCGCGCGAGAGCACCGTGCCCGGCCAGCCCTTGATCCGCATGCCGGCATAGGGCGTGTAGTCGACGTCGTGGTGCAGCAGGTCGTTGCTGAGCGTCAACTCGCGCTCGTCGTCCCAGACCACGAGGTCGGCATCGGCACCCACCGCGATGGTGCCCTTGCGCGGGTAGAGCCCGTAGATCTTTGCCGGGTTGGTGGCGGTCAGCGCGACGAAGGTGGTGAGGTCTATGCGGCCCTTGCCCACACCCTCGGAGAACAGCAGCGGCAGGCGCGTCTCGATGCCCGGCAGACCGTTGGGGATCCAGCGAAACGAGGCCCCGGTGCCGCGCAGCTTCTTGCCCTTCGGGTCGTCGAAGCGCGCCGGCGCGTGGTCGGAGGAGAACACCTGGAAGGTGCCGTTGCGCAACCCGTCCCAGATCACCTGCTGGTTCTCGCGGTCGCGCGGCGGCGGCGAGCAGATGCACTTGGCGCCCTCGAAGTCGGGCTTGTCGAGATCGTCCTCGGTGAGAAACAGGTACTGCGGACAGGTCTCGGCGAAGATCTTCAGCCCGCGGCCCTGGGCGCGGCGGATCTCGTGTGCCGCTTCGCGCGCCGAGACGTGGACGACCAGGATCGGCACGTCCAGCAGTTCCGACAGCGCGATCGCGCGATGGGTGGCCTCGCGCTCCACCGGGCGCGGGCGCGAGTCCGCGTGGTAGCGCGGCTCGATCTTGCCGGCCTCCTCCAGGCGATCGGTGAGCCAGGCGATGCAGTCGCTGTTCTCGGCGTGCACCATTGCCATGGCCTGCGAACGCCGCGCCGTCGCCAGCACGTCGAGGATCTGGCGGTCGTTCAG
>JBFJWO010000450.1:0-4479 GCA_041623575.1 Gammaproteobacteria bacterium | reverse complement strand
TCCAGCACCTGCCCGAGCACCACCAGCGTGACGATCACGGCCGCCGCTTCGAAGTAGACCGCGACTTCGCCGGAGGCGGTGCGAAACGACGCCGGAAACAGTCCCGGCGCGAGGGTCGCCACCACGCTGTAGGCGTAGGCCACGCCGACACCGAGCCCGATCAACGTGAACATGTTGAGATTGCCCGTACGAACCGAAACCGCGGCACGCTGGAAGAACGGCCAGGCGGCCCACAGGCAGACCGGGGTCGCGAGCAGCAGTTCGAGCACCGCGCGTGTCGACCCCGAGATCAGCGCCGACACCGGGTGGCCCGGGAGCATGTCGCCCATGGCGATGACCAGCAGCGGCAGCGAAAAAGCCGTGGAGAACCACAGCCGGCGGGTCATGTCGCGCAACTCCGGGTTGTCGGGTTCGGCGCTGACCCGCCGGGGCTCGAGCGCCATGCCGCACTTCGGGCAACTGCCCGGGCCGTCCTGGACGACCTCCGGGTGCATCGGGCAGGTGTACTCGATGCGCATCGCCGCCGCCGGCGTCTCGGGCTCGAGTGCCATGCCGCACTTGGGGCAACTGCCGGGACCGATCTGCCGGACTTCGGGGTCCATGGGGCAGATGTAGGTGGCACCGGGGTCGGCGGGCGGCGCGGCGTCCTGCGCCGACGGGTCGAGATAGCGGCGGGGGTCGTCGCGAAAGCGGGTCGCGCAGCCCTCGCAGCAGAACCGGTAGGTGACACCCTCGTGTTCGACGCTCGGCGCATCGTCGCGGGTGACCGTCATGCCGCAGACCGGATCGCGCGAAGGCGCCTGCGTGGTGCTGGTTTGTGGCGCGGCGTCGTTGTTCATGGGTGTCCCCGTGTGGTGTCCGGTGTATCGCCCGATCGGCAGGCTGCGAGGCGCGCACTCTAAACCCTGTAGCGGCTGCAGGGTCAAGCGGGCTGTCGGGGACCATTACGGGCGGCTCACTGAACATCGAGCCACGCCGCGTGTAGACTTGCGCAGACTGACAGGTGTCCCCGCCGGGCACCTGCATGAACGGTTGCGGAGGTGGTCAATGTATCGGATCGGGGTTCTGCTCGCCGCCATGCTGCTGACGGCGCACGCGCTTGGCGAAACCTCGCCTTATCGGAGCGAGGTCGGGCGCGAGATCAAGGCGCTCTCGGCCGACGATCAGCGGGCGTTGCTCGAGGGCCAGGGCATGGGGCTGGCCAGGGCGGCCGAGTTGAACGGCTATCCGGGGCCGCGGCACGTGCTCGACGCGGCCGCCGAGCTCCGCCTGAGCGAGCCGCAACTGGCCGCTACCCAGGCGCTGTTCGAGGCGATGCGCGCCCGGGCGGTGGCGCTCGGCGAGCGAGTGATCGAGCGCGAGCGTGAACTTGACCGCCTGTTCGCATCGGCGCGGGCCGACGCCGCGCCGGTGCGAGTGTTGCTCGACGAGATCGGCCGTCTCAACGCGCAACTGCGCTATACCCCCCTCGAGGCCCATCTCGCCCAGAAACGACTGCTGGACGAGCACCAGGTGATGCGTTACCAGACTGTGCGCGGCTACGCGACGGGCGGGCACGCGCACGGCGCCGGTCACTGAACCGCGTTCCCGCAGATCCGCTGGCATGAGGCCGCGTGTGCTCTGGCTGGCTCTGCTGCTGGTCGTGGCGCTGGCGCTGGCGTGGTTGCTGTGGCCGGCGCGCCCGGTCGTGGCGCTGGCGGCGGACGCCGCTCCCGGGACGGTCGGGCGCGGCGAGTACCTGGTTCGCGCCGGTGGTTGCATCACCTGCCATACGCAACGCGAAGGCGGGCGCCCGCTGGCCGGCGGGCGCGCTCTGCAAACCCCCTTCGGCACCTTCTACACGCCCAATCTGACCCCCGACACCGCAACCGGCATCGGCGCCTGGGACGACACGGACTTCGTGCGCGCGCTGCGCTTCGGCGTGAGCCCGTCGGGCGCACATTACTACCCGGCATTCCCGTACCCGTCCTACGCCGGCGTCACCGACGCGGACCTGCTGGCGATCAAGGCCTACCTGTTCAGCCTCGCACCCCTCGCCAACGCTGTGCCGAGCCATGACCTGCCCGTCTGGTTGTCGTTCCGTCCCGCGCTGCGGGTGTGGAAGACGCTGTTCTTCGAGCCGCGGGTGTTCGCGCCCGACCCGGCGCGCGACGCGCAGTGGAACCGCGGCGCCTACCTGGTACGCCACCTCGGTCACTGCGGCGAGTGTCACGCGCCGCGCAACGCGCTCGGCGCGGTGCGCCCGGGCCCGCTCAGCGGCAACCCGGCCGGGCCGGACGGCGACGCCGTGCCCGGGATCGACGCCGAAGCGCTGGCGGACTGGAGCAGGAGCGACATCGAATACCTGCTCGAAACGGGCATGAACCCGGAAGGGGATTTCGTCGGCGGCGCGATGTCGGAAGTCGTCGACGATCACACCTCGCACCTGAGCGCCGACGATCGCCGGGCGATCGCCCGGTATCTCAAGGACGACGCGGCCGGTGCCGCCGCCGGCGTGCCGCCGGTCGCCCGCATCGAATCCGGGGTGGACGGGTGATCACGCGGCGCGGCTTGCTGCAGGGCGGCGTCGCGCTGGGTGCCGCGGCGGTGCTGCCCGTCGGCCAACGCTCGCTCGGCGCGTCCGCCGAGCCGCTGGTGCTGACCGCCACGACCGGCGTTGCGCCGTTGGTCGACGACGAGCGCCCCACCCGCGTGTGGGCGTACAACGCCAGCGTGCCGGGGCCGGTGATCCGCGCCACCCAGGGTGAGTGGGTACGGGTCAGGCTGCGCAATCGCCTGCAGATCCCGACCACCATCCACTGGCACGGGATCCGCATCGACAACGCGATGGACGGCGCGGGCGGCTTGACGCAGGAGCCCGTGGCCGTCGGCGAGCAGTTCGACTACGCCTTTCGCGTGCCCGACGCCGGCACGTTCTGGTATCACCCGCACTTCCGCTCGGCGCAGGCCGTGGCCCATGGCCTGTACGGGGCGCTGGTGGTCGCCGAACGCGACCCGCCGGCGGTCGATCGCGACCTGTTGCTGGTGCTCGACGACTGGCGGCTGGACGCCGAGCAGCAGATCGACGTCGCGAGCATGGGCAACCTGCACGATGCCGCCCATCGCGGGCGCCTCGGTAACGTGCTCACCGTCAACGGCAGGCCCGCGCCCGGGTTCGGCGTGCGCCGCGGCGAGCGGTTGCGCTTGCGCCTGTTGAACGCCGCCAACTCGCGCGTGCTGCGGCTGGATTTCGGCGCCTTCGCGCCTTCGTTGATCGCGCTCGACGGCCAGCCGGTAACGCCCCGCGCGCTGGGCGAGAACCGGCTGACGCTCGCCAGCGGCCAGCGCGCCGACCTGCTCGTGGACGTCGATCTCGGCGCGGGCGAGGTGGCCGAGTTGCGGGCGGTGACCCGCGGCGGTGCCGCACTGGCGGCGCGGTTCGAGGCCGGCGAAGATACCCTGCGCGACGAACCGCTGCCGGCGCCGGTCGCGCTGGCGGCCAACCCGATGCCGCGCGAGCTGGCGTTGGGGGATGCGCTGGCGGTGGAGCTGCGCATGGAAGGCGGCGCCATGGGCGGCCTCGCGCAGGCGGTGTTCGAGGGCGAGACCCTGAGCGGGCGCGAGCTGGCCCGCCGCGGGCAGGTATGGGCGTTCAACGGCCAGGTGGGGATGGGCGAGCAGCCGCTGTTCACGGCCGCGCGCGGGCGCACCGTGCGCATCGCCATCGACAACCGCACGCGCTGGGCGCATGGCATGCACTTTCACGGGCACCACGTCCAGGTGCTGGGGGGCGCCGCGCACGAGGCCACCGGGGACTGGCGCGACACGGTGCTGGTCGACGTCGGCGAGCGCGCGGAGTTCGCCCTGCACGCCGACAACCCGGGGCGCTGGATGTTGCATTGCCACATGCTGGAGCACCAGGCCGCCGGCATGGCGACCTGGTTCGAAGTCGCCTGAGCTGCCCGGGACGGGGCCTATGCACAACGACCAAGCCGAGGCGCTGGCTCAGATGGTGCTGGCGCCCTACATCCAGAAAGCGACCGCGCTGATCGGCGTTCGCCGCAAGGTCGGCGGCAACCAGTTCCGTCATGCCATGGCGACCCTGGCGATCCTCATCGACTACAAGCTGCAGGACCCGGTATTGCTGAAAGCGGCGGTCATTCACGACCTGCTCGAGGACGTGCCGGACACGGACGAGAAGGCGCTGGCGGGCATCGACGCCGACGGGCCGGCGGTACTCGAGCTGGTTCGCGAGGTCACGCGCCGCGAGGAGAGCAAGCCCGAGTTCCTCCAGCGCATTCATCGCCGGGGCAGTCAGCGCGCGCGCTTGCTGAAGCTCGCCGACAGGATCAGCAACCTGACCGATCTGCACTACGGCACCCTGAGCGCCGAGTTCGTCTCCCGCTACCTCGACGAGACGGAACGTCACATCCTGCCGATGGCGCTGGAGACCAGCCCGGCCATGGCGGTCGAGGTCCGGGACCTGATCCGCGACCGCCG
>JBFJWO010000449.1:0-4482 GCA_041623575.1 Gammaproteobacteria bacterium | reverse complement strand
CGCCACGAGCGCGGGCCGAAGCCGAGGTGCGACTTGTCGACCAGCATGCCCATGGCGCGCGCGAAATCGCCGTTACCGTCCGGCAGAAAGGTGAGGTTGGCGGCGTGCTGGCCGGCCTGCCACTCCTGCATGACGAAGGCGTCGTTGACGGAGGTACAGATCACCTCGTCGATGCCGTGGGCCTTGAGGGTCGACGCGAGCTGGTTGTAGCGCGGCACGTGCGTCGAGGAGCAGGTCGGGGTGAAGGCGCCCGGCAGGGCGAACACCACCACGTTGCGCCCGGCGAAGATCTGCGCGCTGGTCAGTTCGACCCACTCGTGCTCGCGGCGGGTACGGAAGGTCACGTCGGGCACGCGCTGCCCGCTACGGTCCTGCAACATGTCGAATCTCCTTGGGTCGTGGTTGAGTCGTTAGACGGGCGCTACTGTAGGCACCGGCATCATATATTTAAAATGGATTGTAACTATTACTGTAATCGATAAACTCTATCGACATGAACAACCTGCCGACGCTCCGGCAACTCGCCTATCTCGCCGCCCTCGACGAGCATCGCCACTTCGGGCGCGCGGCGAGCGCCTGTTTCGTCTCTCAACCCGCGTTCTCGGCGGCCATCCGCGAGCTGGAGAGCCTGCTCGAGGTGCAGCTGGTGGACCGTACCCGCAAGCGCGTGACCGTGACCTCGCTCGGCCGCGACATCGCCGTGCAGGCGCGCCTGTGCCTGCGCGACGCCGAGTCCCTGGTGGAAATGGCCCGCCACAACCGCGAACCCCTGGCCGGTCAGCTCAACCTCGGCGTGATACCGACCGTCGCCCCGTTCCTGCTGCCGGCCTTCATGCCGCCGCTGCGCGCGGCCCATCCCGGGTTGCGGCTGCGGCTGCGCGAGGACGTCACCGACCGGCTGCTGGACGCGCTGCTCGGCGGCGAACTGGATGCCGTGCTGATGGCCCTGCCCTATGCGCTGCGCCACGTCACCGCCGAGACCCTGTTTCGCGACCCTTTCCGGCTTGCCTGTCGCGAGGGCACGACCCTGGTCGACCCGGCCCGTTACCGCTACAACCGCCTGCAGCGCGACAGCGTGCTGCTGCTGGAAGACGGTCACTGCCTGCGCGACCACGCGCTCGCGGCCTGCCGGCTGCGCCGCGACGAGACGGTGCAGCGATTCGCCGCAAGCAGCCTGCTGACCCTGGTGCAGATGGTCGACGCCGACCTCGGGATAACGTTCCTGCCGGCACTGGCCGAGCACTCGTCGCTGCTGGCGAACACCCGGGTGCGCACCTACCCGCTGGCGCAGCCCGCGTACCGCGAGATCGGCCTGGTCTGGCGCCAGGGCAGCGCCCGCGACGAGGAGTTCCGGCTGCTGGGCGAGTTCGTCAAGCGCCACCGGCCGCCGGCGGCGGGCTGAGCGCACCTCAAGGGCCCGCGCCGGGATGGCCGTTTGCGCCCGGCGCACTAGACTAGTATCCACAGGCAGCCATCCCGGCTGGAACTGGACGGCACAGAGCGAGCCGCTCGCTTTACTCCCGGGGCGACCCGGGGCGGCGCCGAGAGGGAGGACCCATGCGCATTCGCAATCACCGTTTCGTCGATCACTGGTTCGAGCTTTCCAAGGACGTGGGCAGCGCGCTCGATGACCCGAGGTTCATCGTCATGCACTACACCGCCGGCGGCGCGGGCAGCGCATCGCGCGACTACATGCTGAAGTCGCCCACCGAGAAGCAGAAGCTGCTGCGCGCCAACGCCAAGGTCTACGCGTCCGCACACCTCGTGGTCGACCGCGACGGCAGCGCGTGGCAGATCATCCCTTTCAACCGCAAGGGCCGTCATGCGGGCATCTCGCGCTGGCGCGGCCTCGACTCGCTGAACCAGTGCTCGATCGGCATGGAGATCGCCAACTACGGCTGGCTGGACCAGCGGGGCGACGGCAGCTTCGGGCGCTCCGACACGCCGCGCTTCGCCGCGAGTGAGGTCACGCTGGGCACCATGCCGGGCGGCAGCGAAACCAAGGGCTGGGAGCCCTACGCGGCCGAACAGCTCGACACCGTCGAGCAGCTGACCCGCGCCCTGCTCGGCCAGTACCCGTCGATCACCGAGGTGGTCGGGCACCAGGACATCTCGCCGGGGCGCAAGTTCGACCCCGGCCCGGCGTTCCCCATGCAACGCTTTCGCAACCTGGTCGACGGCCGTGGCAGCGGCGCGCTCGACAACGAGCGCAACGTGCACGAGCGCGGCCCGGAGCGGTACGTGACCGGCGTCAGTCTCAACATCCGCGGCGGGCCCGGTACCGGCTTCGACACCCTGGACGCGAGCCCGCTCCCGCTCGGCACCGAGGTCACCAAGCTCTACGAGGAGGACGGCTGGTACTTCGTGCAGCTGGTGAGCGACGACTCGGTCCGCGGCTGGGTCCACGGGCGCTACGTGCGCCTGCTCTGAGCACGCCGTTGTTCGGCAACACCGGGCCCCCGTTCGACGACCCGCTGCCCGAGGAGGCGGACGTCGTCGTGGTCGGCGCGGGCATCGTGGGCGTGGCCAGCGCCTGGTTCCTCACCCGTGCCGGTGCGCGGGTGCTGCTGTGCGAAAAAGGCCGCGTCGCGGCCGAGCAGTCCAGCCGCAACTGGGGCTGGGTACGCCAGCAGGGGCGCGACGCAGCGGAACTGCCGCTGATGATGCGCAGCATGCGGATCTGGGAGGGGCTGGCCCGCGAGACCGGCGAAGACCTGGGCTTCGCGCGCTGCGGCGTGGTGTACCTGGCCGAATCGGAGAGCGAGCTCGCCCGCTACGAGCAGTGGCAGGCGCTCGCCCGCGAGCACGAACTGGACACCCGCGTGCTGAATGCGACCGAGGCCACCTGCCTGGTCGGCGACGTTCGCGGGCACTGGCTGGGTGCCCTGTACACGCCGGGCGACGCCCGCGCGGAACCTTTCCAGGCGGTGCCGGCGCTGGCGCGCGCACTGCAGCGCGCAGGATGTCGGATCGTCGAGCATTGCGCGGTGCGCGCGCTCGAGTGTCAGGCGGGTGAGGTCAGCGGGGTGGTGACCGAACGCGGCCGCGTCCGGGCGGCGCAAGTCGTCTGCGCCGCCGGCGCCTGGTCCTCCTGGTTCACGCGTCACGCCGGCGTCGATTTTCCCCAGCTGAGCGTGAAATCCACCGTGGCGCGCACGGCGCCGGCGCGAGAAGTCTTCGACGGCAACGCCGCCATGCCCGGCCTCGCCTTTCGACGCCGGGCGGACGGCGGCTACACCGTGGCGCTCGGCGACTTCCACGAGCACTATCTCGGCGCGGACACCCTGCGCTACCTGCCGCGTTTCCTGCCGGCCCTGCGCGCCAGCTGGAAGGACACGCGCCTGCGACTCGGCGAAGGCCTGTGGCGGCGCCTGCGCGAGCCGGGGCGCTGGGACGCCGGGCAGCGCTCGCCTTTCGAGGAACGGCGCGTGCTCGATCCGCCACCGAGCCAGCACGCGCTGTTGCAGATCCGCGGGCGGCTCGCCAGGCGCGTGCCGGCACTGGCCGGCATCGGCATCGAGCAGAGCTGGGCGGGGATGATCGATAGCACTCCGGACTTCGTGCCGGTCATCGACCGTGCGCCCGGATTGCCGGGGCTGGTCCTCGCCTCCGGATTCAGCGGTCACGGCTTCGGCATCGGCCCCGGCGCCGGCGAGGCGGTGGCGGACCTGGTCCTCGGCCGCCGGCCCGCCCACGACCTCACCCGCTTTCGCTGGTCACGATTCTCCGACGGCAGCCCGGTGCAGCTCGGCCCGCTCTAGGACCGACCCGGGCCCGCGACGACCGCGCCATTTGCGACGGTTTTGGGTAAGATGCCGCCCGACCGACCAGCGCACCGGCACGGACCGCGGCCGTGCGGCTCGTCTAGCCGGGGATCACGAGCAGTCTCGCGAGGAACCATGCGACAAGTCTCCCGCCAGGACGGGCGCGCGCCCACTCCGGCAGCGCCCGGGTCGCGGGCCCGCTTCGACGAGCTGGTGGCGCGCACCGCCGCGCTGTGCGCGCAAACCCCTTCCCGGGACCTCGACGCGACGCTCGTCCGCCACCTGGAAGGCGTCGCCGGCTATTTCGGCGCCGACAGCTGTCACCTTGACGAGCGCCCCGCTGCGTCGGGCGACGGCGCCGCTGTCCCGGCGCTGCCTGCGTGGCTCGCCGACACGTTCGAGCGGGATGACGCGCTGGCCATCGGCGATCTCTCGCGATCCGCGCGGCGGGCTCGCGAAGTGTCCGCGGTACTGGCCGGGCGGACCGCCGCCGCCGTGCTTGCGCTGCCGCTCGCGGTTGCCGGCGAGTACGTCGGGTCGCTGTGGCTGCTCGCCGCAACACCCCGCGAGTGGCGCGAAGCCGAGGTCGCCGAGCTGCGCCTGCTCGCCCGGATACTGGCCGGCGCGCTGGGGCGCAAACGGGCCGAGACGGCGCTCGCGCAGATGCGCGAGCGTTTCGCGATGACGGCCGCCGGGGCGAGCGCACACCTGTGGGAGT
>JBFJWO010000448.1:0-4483 GCA_041623575.1 Gammaproteobacteria bacterium | reverse complement strand
GTCGTCGCCGCTGGTGGGCGCCACTTCGGCGGCGGCCGAATCGCGGCGCAATTCGTCGGGCGTGACGACCGCGCGCAGGTGCGTGACCTGGGCGCTCAGCAGGTTCGCCACCAGCCGCGCCTCCGGCACGGTGATCAGCATCGCCGCGCCCGCATTGGCGAGCGTCGCGCCCTGGCGGCGCAGGTGGTCCTCGATCTGGCTGCGTCTCGCCGGCGGGTAGATCGGCACCGGCGTCGCGCCGGCCAGCAACACGGCGAAGAAGCTGAAGAAGTAATCCACGCCGGTCGGCAACATCAGCGCAACCGTCTCGCCCGGCTGCAGCCCCCGCGCCTGCAACCCCGCGGCCAGTGCCAGCGCACCGTCCCACAACCCGCGGTAGGTGATGATCTCGCCTTCCGCGGTGTCGTCGTAGAACTGGATGTGCGCGCGGGCCGGGTGGGCCTCGACGTGCCAGCGCAGCACCTCGACGAGCGTGGCCGCACTGTCCGGGGCGGCCTCGGCCGCCTCGACGCGGGTGTCCACTTCCTGCGCGGTGGCGACGGGCACGGGCGCGCCGCCCGCTTCGAGCAGCGCCTGCAGCAGATCCCGGGGACGATCGGCGTCGACCGCCAGCGTCTCGGACAGTCGCACCCCGAAGCGGCGTTCCAGGCGGGCCGTGAGCTCGACCCGGGCGAGCGAATCGAGGCCGAGATCCTCGTCCAGGTGGTCGTCGAGCGTCGGCTTGCGCGCGGCCTGGCCTGGCCGCAGCTCGTTGAGCACCTCGGCCAGCACCTGCAACAGCTGCTCGCCCGGCGCGTTGTTCGCCGCTGCGGGGCCGGATGCGGGGTCGGGGTTCACCATGGGGCGCTACCTTACACCCCGCGGTCGTCCCGCCACCACTGCCCCGTCGCCCGGCGCTGGCCGGCCAACGGACAAGCGCAACCCGCGGCTAGTCCTTGGCGTCGCCCGGCGTGCCGGGGCGGCCGGTGTGTTCGGTGACGAATTCCTGCGCGTGCGGACAGCGTTCCACGTCGCAGTGATGCGCCCGGGCGCAGTCCTCCCAACGGGTGTCACGCAACACCACGCGGCGGCAGACCTCGCAATGCAGGACGGGTGAATCGAATGTGGCCATGGCGATCTCCTTGCACTGCCTGTATGCCCCATCGCGGGCACCCGCCGATTGACCGGCGTCAGCCGTCGAGCACCGGCGACGGCGGGGCCGAACCCCGGCTCCCGGAACCGCCGCTCGTCCCGGCCACGCCACGGCCCGACGGGACCCGGGCAGCGGCGGTCGGCTTGCCGGGCCCGCGCCGCGGGTGGCAAACTGCCGCGCCTGTCGTCAAAGGACCTGCCATGGCCCATCACCGGTACCGCCGCCTCGCGAGCCCGACGTGAGTGCCCGCGACTGCCGCGGGCTCGTCCTCAGCAACGCCGCGCCCGAAACCGTCGAGTTGTACGACCAGGCGGTCGCCCGTTACCTGGACTACCGCCTGTCGGCCATGGATTCGCTGAAAGCGCTGCTGGCGCGCGACCCGGCGTTCGTCATGGGCCATTGCCTGCAGGGCTACTTCTACTGCCTGCTCGCGACCAACAGGCTGGTGCCGAAGATCGATGCCGTGCTGGCCCGCATCGAGCCCGCGCTCGCCGGGGTCACGCCGCGCGAGGCGGCTCACGTCGATGCCCTGAGGGCCTGGCGGGGCGGCGACATGGCGCGCGCCAATGCCACCTGGGAAGCGATCACCGAGCAGCACCCGCACGATCTGCTGGCCCTGCGACTGCTGCACTTCAACACCTTCTGGATGGGCAACAGCGCGTGGCTGCGCGATGCGGTGGCACGCGTGCTGCCGGTGTGGGAAGCCGGGATGCCGGGCTACGGCAGCCTGCTCGGGATGTACGCCTTCGGGCTGGAGGAGTGCGGCGACTACCAGGCCGCCGAGTACCACGGGCGCAGCGCCGTGGATCACAACCCCGACGACTTGTGGGCGATCCACGCGGTGGCGCACGTGTTCGAAATGCAGGGCCGCCTGCGCGACGGCCTGCAGTGGCTGGACTACCCGCCCGACGCCTGGGACGACCGCAACCCGTTCAAGGGCCACCTGTGGTGGCACCGTGCGCTCTACGCGGTCGAAGCCGGTGACGGCGGCCGGGCGCTCGATCTGTACGACCGCCTGGTGCGCCCGCAACCGTCGGATTTCTACCTCGACATCCAGAACGCCACCTCGCTGCTGCTGCGCCTGGACCTCGCCGGGGCCGCCACGGGCGCGCGCTGGGGCGAACTCGCCGACGCCGTCGAGCCCCACATCGGCGATCACGTGCTGGCGTTCAACGAGATGCACTCGATGATGGCGCTGGCGGCGGACGGGCGCTCGGGCGCCGCCGGGCGCCTGCTCGAGTCGCTGCGCGCGTTCGCCGCCACGCCGGACAACTATGCCGCCTCGGTGACGGCGGGCACCGTGCTGCCGGTCTGCGAGGCCGTGCTGGCCTTCTACGGGCAGGACTACGGGCGGGTCGTCGAGCTGTTGCGACCGCTGCGCTACGAGCTCGCCGGCGTCGGCGGCAGCCACGCGCAACGCGACGTCTTCACGCAACTGCTGATCCACGCCGCGCTGCGGGCCGGCGAGCGAACGTTGGCGCTCGCGCTGCTGCGCGAGCGGGTGACCCTGAAGCCCAACTCGGCGCCGACCTGGAACACCTACGCCCGCGCGCTGGAGGAGGCCGGCAACGTGCAGGCAGCCCGCGAAGCGCAGGCCCATTCGCAAGCGGTGGAGGCGGGCGTGGTGGAGTAGACGCTCATTCGCCGAGGTCGGCGCCCGCCCACAGGTGAGAATACTGCACGCAGTGAATCAGGATGCTGCGATAGTCCGCCAGCCGGGTCGGCGCCGGCAACAGGAAGCTCTGCGCGCCGCGCATCTTCTTGAACAGCAGCGAGCGATCGCTGGTGACCAGCAACCCGGCGACCAACGCGCCGTCGGCCGCGTTGTCATTGTCGAGCTCGGCGAGCGGGCGCGGCGACAGCAGGATGTGCAGGTCCGGGCCGTTGCGCGTCTCGAACGCTTCGTCCACCGCGACGCGCAGGCGTCCCTCGCCGGTGCGGGTGATCCGCCAGGTGCCCGCCGCGGCGTAGTCGATCTCCACCCAGCGGCCGCTCGCGAGCAGCTCCTCCCCGAGAACCGGCGTCGCCGCCAGGGTGAGCAAGGCCAGCGCCGCGGGCCACCAGCGACTCACCGGCCGGCCCCGGTGCCGGCGACCGGCAGGGTCGGCAGCAAGCGCTCGAAAGCCTCGGCGAACAAGCGCCGTTCGGGCGCTCGCCCCACGCTCACGCGGATGCACCGATCGAGCGGCGCTATACCCGGCATGCGGATGAACACGTCCTCGCCGGCCAGGGCCCGCAGCATGGCCGCGGCACGCGGCGCCGAACCGAGGTCGAGGGTGACGAAATTGGTCGCCGAGGGCAGGGCGCTCAGCGCCAGGCGTTCGGCCAGCGCGGCGTACTCGCGCCGCCCGGCGCCGACCTCGGCAACCACCGCGGCGATGAAAGCAGGGTCCTGCAGCGAGGCGAGCGCGCCGGCCTGGGCAATGCGATTGACGCCGAAATGGTTGCGCAGCTTGTTGCAGCCGGTGACCAGGTCGCGATGGGCGAGGGCATAGCCGATGCGCGCCCCGGCCATCCCGTGGGCCTTGGAAAAGGTCCGCATACGCACCACGCGCGGGTCGCTGGTGTCGATCGCAGGCGCGCTACCGGGGGGCGCGAACTCGATGTAGGCCTCGTCGAGCACCAGCACGCAATCGTGCGGCAACGCGGCGATGAACCGCTCGATGCGCTCGGCGCCGTGCCACGTGCCCATCGGGTTGTCCGGGTTTGCCAGGTACACCAGCGGCGCGGCGTGCTCGACCGCGGCTTGCGCGAGCGCATCGGGGTCTTCGTGGTCATCGCGGTAGGACACACGCACCAGCACGCCGCCGCTGCCGGCCACGTGGTAGTTGAAAGTCGGGTAGGCGCCGGCGGAAGTCACTACCGGCGTACCGGGCTCGACCAGCATGCGCACGATCACGCCGAGCAGGGTGTCGATGCCGGCATCGACACACCCCACGGCGGGCTGGACACCGTGGTGCGCGGCCAGGGCTTCGCGCAGCTCGTGATTCTCCGGGTCGCCGTACCAGGAGACCCGGGACACTTCCGCGCTCATGGCCTCGGCAGCCTGCGGCGATACGCCGAACGCGCTCTCGTTGGCACCGAGTCGCGCGCGAAACACCCGCCCGCGCTCGCGCTCGATGGTTTCCGGCCCGACGAACGGCACCGCGGCGGGCAATGCGTCGACGATCGGTGTGAACGGGATGGCGATGAGGAGACTCCGCGGAGCAGACCTGCGAATGGTATTGCGCCCGGCTGTCGGCGTACAGCTTGCTGGCGTGTTGCCTTCAGACGCTCGTCAGGCGGTGCTCGTCGAGTATCCGCACCAGCATTTCGCCGGCGCGCGCCCGGTGCCGGCGGTGGATCTCGCGC
>JBFJWO010000447.1:0-4490 GCA_041623575.1 Gammaproteobacteria bacterium | reverse complement strand
GCCTGGCGGCTGGTCGACGTCGCGCAGATGAAGCACATCCTGACCAGCAGCCGCTCGGAGAGCGCGGTGATGGCCATCACCTTCCTCGGCGTGCTGTTTCTCGAGCTCGATTTCGCGATCTTCCTGGGCGTGCTGTTGTCGCTGGTGCTGTACCTCAACCGTGCCTCGCGCCCGCGCATCTACGGCCGCGTGCCCAACCCCCATCACCCGCACCGCGCTTTCACTACCAGCCCGGACCTGCCCGAGTGCCCGCAGTTCAAGATGCTGCGCATCGACGGCTCGTTGTTCTTCGGGGCTGTCGACCACGTGCGCACGGCGCTGCGCGACCACGCCGAGCGCAACCCGGCGCAGAAACACCTGGCGCTGTTCGTGCAGGGCGTCGACCTGATCGACATCACCGGCGGCGAGTTCCTGGCCGAGGAAACGCGCAAGCGCCGCGCGGAGGGCGGCGACCTGTATCTCTACGGGGTCAACGCCGGTGTGCAGAGCACCCTGCAACGCGGCGGCTACCTGGACCTGATCGGCCCGGACAACCTGGCCGATCACAAGTACCGGCTGATCTCACGGGTGTTCGGCAGCCTGGACAAGACGATCTGCGCGAGTTGCGAGCGGCGTATCTTCCGCGAGTGTGCCGACGTGCCGCGCGCCGGCGAATCGCCGCCACCACCGGCTGCAGGGGCCGACTCGGGTCCCTCGCCCGAGGCCCCACCGGATGCCGCGCCCGGCGGGCCGGATGCGGCGGCGCCGGGGGACGCGGAGCCCGGCGTCGTCGAGCCTCCGCCCGGGGTGAAGGTGTGAGCGCGCTCGACGTACTCAGCGAGCGGGCCCGGGGCGACCCGCGTCACATCGTCCTCGCCGAGGGCGAAGACCCGCGGGTCATCGACGCGGCGCGCCGCATCCGCCAGCGCGGCCTCGCCACGCTGACGCTGCTCGGCCCGGAGTCCGCCATTGGCGCCGAGCTCGGCGGGGACGGGCCGGCGGTGGCGATCGTGGACCCCGGGCGCTCGCCGGATCGCGAACGCTACGCAAACGCCTACCACGCCTTGCGTGCGCGCACCGGTTTCACCGAGCAGCAGGCGTACGAGGCGCTCGGCAGCCCGCTGCTGTTCGCCAACCTGATGGTGCGCCTCGGCGACGCCGAGGGTTGCGTGGCGGGCGCGCGCCACACGACCGCCGACGTGGTGCGCACCGCGATCCGGGTGCTCGGCCTGCGCGAGGGCTTCAGCCTGGTGTCGAGCTTTTTCATCATGGTGCCCGATCCCGCTCACCACGCCCGCGACGAGGCATTGATCTTCGCCGACTGCGGGCTCGTGGTGGAACCGGACGCGCGCCAGCTGGCCGAGATCGCCTGTGCCTCGGTCGACAGTGCGCAGGCGATGCTCGGCTTGGAGCCGCGCGTGGCGATGCTGTCGTTCTCCACCAAGGGCAGTGCCAGGCACCGGCTGGTCGACAAGGTGGTCGAGGCGACCGCGCTGGTACGCGCCGCCCGCCCGGGGCTCGCGGTGGAAGGCGAGCTGCAGCTAGACGCGGCGATCGTGCCCGAGATCAGCGCCCGCAAGACGCCCGAATCGGCTGTCGGCGGGCGCGCCAACGTGCTGATCTTCCCCGACCTGCAGTCGGGCAACATCGGCTACAAGCTGGTCGAACGGCTCGGCGGCGCGACGGCGATCGGGCCGATCCTGCAGGGCCTGGCGCGGCCCGCGAACGACCTGTCGCGCGGCTGCAGTGTCGAGGACATCGTCGGCGCCACCGTGGTCACCGCCGTGCAGGCCCAGTCGTCGCGCTGAGCCCGGTCGGCCGGCACGCCGGACCGCGCCGGGAGCCGCAATTCGCCGTCGCGTGGCGGCCCTTCACCCGGGCCGCGCGGCGCGCGCGAGCAAAACGCGTTTTTCACCGGCGGGCAGGGGGGCTAAACTTGGCCGCATGGGCAAGTCGAGCGCTTCTTCGCGCGTCGCCGTGGGCGACCATCCGCACCCCGGGGCGGCGGACAACGCGCTCGAGACCGCCATCGGGCTGCAGGTCAAGGCGTATCGCAAGCAACTCGGCATGACCGTGGTGGAGGTCGCCCACCAGGCGCGACTCTCGGCCGGGATGTTGTCGAAGATCGAGAACGGCAACACCTCGCCGTCGCTCGCCACCCTGAAATCGCTGTCGCGGGCGCTGAACGTGCCGGTCACGGCGTTCTTCCGCAAGTTCGAGGAGGAGCGCGACGCCACCTACGTGCGCGCCGGGCAGGGGCTGACCATCGAGCGGCGCGGTACGCGTGCCGGGCACCAGTACCAGTTGCTCGGCCACAACGTCGGCAAGGCGCTGTCGGTGGAGCCCTACCTGATCTCGCTCACCGAGAGCACCGAGGTGTTTCCGCTGTTTCAGCACGACGGCTCGGAGTTCATCTACATGCTGGAGGGTGAGGTGGTGTACCGCCACGGTGACAAGACCTACCGCCTCGGCCAGGGCGATTCGCTCTACTTCGATGCCGACGTCCCGCACGGACCGGAACAGCTGGTGAGCCTGCCGGCGCGGTTCCTGTCCGTGATGGTGAGCGCGCGCGAGCCCGAGTCGTGAACGCCGGCGGCTTCGGCGGGCGTTGCCTGTGCGGGCAGTTCCGGTTCCGGGTGCACGCCGACCCGGTGTGGGTGGGCTACTGCCATTGCGAGAGCTGCCGGCGCAGCACCGGCGCCGCGGTGGCCACGTTCGTCGGCGTGGCGGCGGAGCATTTCGAGATCACCGCCGGCACGCGCGCCCGCTACGAGTCCTCGCCGGGCGTGCGGCGCAGCTTCTGCCCGACCTGCGGCACGCCGCTCAGCTACGAGGGCGAGCGCTTTCCCGGCGAGGTGCACCTGTACGTGAGCGTGCTGGACGAGCCCGGGAAATTCGAGCCGCAGTTCCACGTCTACTGTGCCGAGGCGCTGCCGTGGCTCGCCATCGACGACGACCTGCCGCGCTTCGAGGCGACCGCCGGCGGTGCGAGCGCCGCCCGGCGGCGGGACTGAGCCGGCGCCCGATGACCCGCTCCGGCCTGCAGTCGACCGTCGGCGTCATCGTCGCTGCACCCCGGCGCCGGCTGCCGGCGCGGCGGGTGAAGAAGATCTCCGCCCTGCTGGCCGCCATCGACGAGGTCCGCGAGGCGCACCTGCCCGAAGTGCTGGCGATCGGCAGCGCGGGCGAGCCGCGCAACGTGCTGTTCGTGGTGGTCGAGCCGCAGGAGGCGATCGGGCGCGTGCGCGAACGCCTCGAGACGGAGCTGGCGCGGTTGCTGCGCCGCCGCGAGGCGCTGGAGGTCTGGCCGGTAGCCGCCGGGCACCCGCTCATTGCGACCGTACGCCAGGCCGGCTGCGTGGTCGGCTGGCGCGACTGACCGGCCGCGCGCCATGCCCGACCTGCCCGCGTGCCCGACGCTCGCCCAGTTCCAGCGCTACGTCGCCGAGCTCGAAGCCGAGCGCGGTTTCCTCGACCAGGACGTGCTCGACAAGTGCCTGCTGCTGGGCGAGGAAGTCGGTGAGCTGTTCAAGGCCGTACGCACGGCACGGGGGTTGAAGGTCGACGTACCCGGCGGCGAGATCGCCCACGAGCTGGCCGACGTGCTGATCTACCTGTGCGCGATCGCCAACCGCGAGGGCATCGACCTGGAAGCGGCGTTTCGCGCCAAGGAGACCCTCAACAAGACCCGGCGCTGGTCGCGCCCCCGCCGGTGACGCGCGCCAAGGTTTGCTGTATCGCCAGTCGCGAGGAAGCCCGCCTCGCGATCGACGCCGGGGCCGCCGCCCTCGGCCTGGTGGGCGCCATGCCGAGCGGCCCGGGGCCGCTGAGCGAGGAGGCGATCGGCCACATCGCCGCAGCCGTGCCGCCAGCGGTGGCGAGTTTCCTGCTGACCTCGAGCCAGGATCCGGCGGCGATCGTCGAGCAGCAGCGCCGCTGCCGGGTGAACACCCTGCAGCTCGTCGACCGCCAGCCGGACGGCGCGCACCGCTACCTGCGCGAGGCCCTGCCCGGTATCGCCCTCGTGCAGGTCGTGCACGTCACCGGGCCCGAGGCGCTCGACGAGGCCCTGGCGCTCGCTCCCGGGGTCGACGCGCTGCTGCTCGACTCCGGCAACCCGGCGCTGGCGGTCAAGGAGCTGGGCGGGACCGGGCGCACCCACGACTGGGCGGTGAGCGCGCGCATCGTCGAGCGCGCGGGTGTGCCGGTGTTCCTGGCCGGGGGACTCGATGCCGGCAACGTCGCCGGGGCCATCCGCGCGGTCCGCCCCTTCGGCGTCGATCTGTGCAGCGGCATTCGTACCGAGGGTCGACTCGACGCCGGCAAGCTCGGCGCGTTCATGGCCGCGGTCGCGGCCGCCTAGCCTGCCTGGGAAGCCGGGCTTCCTACGGCTCGCGCTCGAACAGGCGCACCGTCTTGCGTGCGACGAGGTCGCTCACCGCCTCGTCGAACGCCTGGTAGTGCGCGCTGGCGAGGTGCTCGTCGAACGCGGTGCGGTCGCGGTAGACCTC
>JBFJWO010000446.1:0-4494 GCA_041623575.1 Gammaproteobacteria bacterium | reverse complement strand
GTCACCACCCTGCCGCTGCTGCTGTTCACCGCCAGCATGGAGGGCAACTACCAGATCGCCTCGATCACCGCGCTGATCCTGCTGGTGCCGTCGGTCGGCTTCATGCTCTTCATCGAGCGTTTCCTCAAAGCCGACGTGCTGGCCAAGATCGGTAGCTGAGGACCGCGGCGCCCGGGTCTCCCGCGCGGGCGAGCCGAAGATCTCGGCGTGTGTCACGGGGTGCTCCGCTGCGGGTAACGTAGGCAAACGTGCCTGCACGGGGCTGGACGGAACTGCCCGGCAAAGACGCCAAGACGTTGAATCGGGGGAACTTGCCGAACCGGTAGCGGCCACACCCGCGCGGGGTCGGGCGGGCGCTCCTCAGACCTCGCGCGCCGACAGCGCCTCGTCTAACGGGTAGCTCGACATCAGCCGGTGGCCATCGTCGGTGATCAGCACCTGCTGCTCGAGCTTGACGCCCTCCCCGCCCGACTCGGCGCCGATGAAACTCTCCACGCACAGCACCATGCCGGGCTCGATGACGCCGTCGTAGCCGCCCGCGGCGAAATCGTCGGCGTAGACGATGTAGGGATACTCGCCGGTCATGCCGATGCCGTGCGCGAGCAGGTAGTAGCGGTGTTTCAGGTAGGGTGCCGGGATGCGCCAGCCGCGCGCGGAGACCTCGGCGAACGCGAGCCCCGGGCGCATCAGCTCCAGGTTGTGCGCGAGTTGCTCGCGGGCGAGCGCGTAGAGCGTGCGCTGAGCGGGGCTCGGGCGCGCGCCGCACACGAACGAGCGGGAGAAGTCCGCGTAGTAGCCGTGGCGGCCCACGACGTCGGTGTCCAGCGCCACCAGGTCGCCGGCTTCGATGCGCCGCTCGCCGCATTCGCGAAACCAGGGATTGGTGCGCGGCCCGGAAGACAGCAGGCGCGTCTCGACGTAGTCGCCGCCGGTCGCGATCACGTGCCGCCACAAGTGGGCCCACAGCTCGTTCTCCCGGATGCCGGGCTCGAGGGCGCGTTCCAGCGCGGCGACGCCGTCCTGAACGGCGTCCATCGAATCCTGCATCAGCGCGACCTCGCCGGGCACCTTGATCGCACGGGCACGCTCCACCGCCGGCTGGGCGTCGATCACCTCGAAGCCGAGCGCGGCGAGCGCGAAGGCGGCCGCCGCGTTGAAGCGCTCGAGCCCGATACGCCGGTCGTCGCCGCCGTGGCGGCGGGCGAGGTCCGCGATTTCCTCCGCCCAGCGCCGCGTCGCCTCATCCAGCCGCCCGCCTGCCGCAACGAAACTCGCCGTGGTCGCGATGCGGATTTCGTCCACGGTGTCGATGCCGCGCGCCAGGTGCTCGCAGCCGGCGAAGTCGAACAACACCAGCGGGCCCTCGGCGGCGACGAACGCGTAGCGGGCCGGGTTGCGGGCGCTGAAGACCTGCATGTTGCGCGTGCCGGTCGCGTAGCGCACGTTGACCGGGTCGACCAGAACCAGCGCGCCCACGTCGTGCGCGATCATCTGCTCGCGCAGCCGGGCGAGGCGCGCACGGCGCACGCGCGCCTGCAGTTGCGGGGTCACCGGCTCGCGCAGCGGGTCGGCCGTCATCGCGGGCGTGCTCCGCCGCTACGCGAACGGCCTGCCCGCGCCTCGTCCCTGCCCGTCGAGCCCGACCTCGGGATCCTTTCCTTCGCCGACACCCGTGGTGCGTCTACCGTCCGGGCTTGCGCGGGCGGCCGAGGTCCCCCGCGACCGTCCCGGTGCCCGGGTAGGGAATCGGCGTGGGGCCGCCGGGCGACGGTGTCTTGCACACGTCCGGGAACACGATGCTCACACCGTGGGAGAGGTTCATCGTCACGCCGACGACGCCGGCCCCGCCGGCGACCGCGTCGAGCTGGCTGTCGCTCAGCTCGGGCGCCGAGTAACGCCGGGTGAGTGCCGCCTCGAGTTCGGCGACGGTGAAATCGAACCCCGCCTGCGCCGCGATCTCGACCGTCGCGGCCGCGGCGTTCTCGCGGCCCTGCAGGGCCAGCCCGACCTCACCGCGAAAAGGCTCGTCTGCGCCGAGACGGTCGAGGAATGCGTTGACGCTCTGCTCGCTCATTGACTGCCTCCGTGGCGTGGGCGGTGTGCGACACCTCGTACCCAGCCGTCGCGGATCGGGAAGGAACCGCCCCGGGCGGCGCTGCAAGCCGTGCGCAGCTCGCGACCGCCGTGGCGGACACGCTCGCCTACCGGGTGCCCCAATAGCGTCTGCGGCGCCGCAGGCCACCCGGGCGCTCCAGCACTTCTCTCAGCAGGATCGCCCGGCGCGCGGACTCCGGGTGGCGAAGCTGCGCACGCAACCAGTCGCGTCGCCCCGCAGCCACCTCCTGGCCCGGCGGGACGGGCGGCTCGGGGGCGGGCGACGAGGTCGCGGCAGGCGTCGGCGCCGCCGCCCCGCCACCCACGCGCTCGGCGCGCGCGAGCCGGTCCTGCAAGCTCTCGGCGCCGGCCGACGGGTCGACCTCGTAGCTGCGGCGAACGCTCTCGTAGTCGTCTGCGGGGGGCTGCAGCGACGCCTCGAGATCGGCCAGCAGTTGCCTGAGTCGCTCCGCGATCGACACGGCGGCCTACTCCGGCTCGCGGTAGCCCGGCCGATCGTCCTGCGCGATGCCGCTGCGCATGCGGGTATCGGCCTGGATGTTCTGCATCTGGTAGTAGTCCATGATGCCGAGGTTGCCGGCGCGGAACGCTTCCGCGATCGCCTTCGGGACCTCGGCCTCGGCCAGCACCACCTTGGCGCGGTTCTCCTCGACCAGCGCCACCATTTCCTGCTCGCGGGCCACCGCGAGGGCGCGCTGGCGCTCCGCCTGGGCCTGCGCGACTTTCTTCTCCGCCTCGGCCTGGTCGATCTTCAGGCGCGCGCCGATGTTGTCGCCGACGTCGATGTCGGCGATGTCGATCGACAGGATCTCGAAGGCGGTGCCCGAATCGAGCCCGCGCTCGAGGACGACTTTCGAGATCCGGTCGGGGTTCTCGAGCACCAGCATGTGGCTCTTCGAGGAGCCGATGGTGGTGACGATGCCCTCGCCGACGCGCGCCACGACGGTCTCCTCGGTGGCCCCGCCGACCAGCCGGTCGAGGTTGGTGCGCACCGTGACCCGCGCCTTGACCTTGAGCTGGATGCCGTCCCCGGCGATGCCGTCGATGGTGTTGCGCGCCATCTCGCCCGAGGGCACGTCGATCACTTTCGGGTTGACCGAGGTGTCCACCGCTTCCTTGACGTTGCGCCCGGCGAGGTCGATGGCGCAGGCGCGGTCGAACGGCAGGGTGATGTTGGCCTTGTGCGCCGAGATTAGGGCCTGGACCACGCGCACCACGTCGCCGCCGGCCAGGTAGTGCGCCTCGAGCTCGTCCGCGCTGAGCTCGATGCCGGCCTTCTTGGCGGTGATGCGCATGGTCACGATCACCGACGGCGGCACCTTGCGAAAGCGCATGAAGATGATCTGCAGCAGCCCGACCGGGGCGTTCGACAGGATCGATTGCCACCACAGCCAGAACGCGTTCCAGATGAGCACCACGACGACCAGTACTACGATGCCGATGACGAACGGTGCAATCATGTCGAAGTACATCGTCGCAGCCCTCCAGGGATCTGTTGATGAAACCTACTGTAGCGCGTCGGCGCGCCCGGCGTCAGTCGGGCGCACCGGATGGGCGCCCGGCGACGTCCTCCCCGGCCCGCGGCTTCGCGACCACGAAGATCACCGGCCCGTCGATCTGCTGGACCACCACCTCGTCGTCGCGCTCCAGCGCACCGCCGCGAACCTGGACGTCGCATTCGCCCCCGGCAAAACGGGCGCGCCCGGAAGGGCGCGCGGCGGTCACCAGCGTACCGGCGGAACCGACGCCGACGCCGATGCGCTCGGCGACGTGGCGATAGCCCGCATCGGAGGTTATCTCACTTTGCGGCACAATGCCCGAACGTTGAATGCGCCTGATGCCCCACCGCGCCAGCACCGCGCCCAGCACCGGGACCAGCACGGCGAAACTCCAGCCGGCCAGGTCGCTGGCGGCAAACGCGAAATAGATGGCGCCGCCGGCGGCGGCGAGCGACGCGGCCAGCAGCAACCCGAACGAGACGACGAAGATCTCGAGGACCAGCAGCACGACCGCCAGCGCCAGCAGCGCCGCGGCGTAGGCGAGCGAGACCAGATCACCCTCGACGACCGACGGCACGAGCGTGAGCAGGCCCTCCTCGGGCATCTCAGCGCCCCCCGGCACCGCGTTCGGCGGGCGGCGCGGCCGCCGGGCGGACCACCAGTTCGCCGAACTCGACGGCCAGGACCTCCACCGCCTGCCCGGCGTCGAGAAAAGCACCGTGCTCGACCCGCGCGCTGTAGGACTGCCCGTCGATGAACACCGTGCCGCTCGGGCGCAGCGCCTGCACCGTTCGCCCGACACGCCCGTGCAGGTCGGCGGCGGACGCCTCGAGGCCGCCGGCGCTGGTGGCCGTCACGGCCGAAGTCACCGCCAGGCGCC
>JBFJWO010000445.1:0-4517 GCA_041623575.1 Gammaproteobacteria bacterium | reverse complement strand
CTGCTGGTGCGGCATCGCGCCGCGCGGCCGGGTCGTGGAATCTCTCATCGCTGCTGTCGCTTGCTGCCAGGCCGCGTGAAATATGGCTGGGGTGCCAGGATTCGAACCTGGGAATGCCGGGATCAAAACCCGGTGCCTTACCGCTTGGCGACACCCCAACGTGTACGCCTATCTCGAATCCCCGTGCTGTCGTTCAACGTTCGCGATGCTCTGGACAAAGTTCAGAGCATCCCGCGCCACACGGCCCGGATTGCTCCTGCAATCCGCTGGCATTTGCGCCGTCCATGGCGGTCGGGTGTGCCGCCATTTTCAATCACCAGCCGAGTGATTGAAAACGTGAGGAAGGCGAAGACCGTGCTTTCGCCTTTCGCTTTCGCCTGTCGACCATGAAGAAGTCCATAAAGCGACTTCTTCAGGCATCCCCTAACCGTCCAGCGCCTCGTGCAGCGGTGAACGGTTCACCCCGCGAGCCACGAAGCCCTGCCACCCCCGTGGCAGCCCGAGCAGCGCGTCGTTCGCGGCCTGCTCGCTTGCGAAGGGCGCGAACACCGACGCCCCCGTCCCGGTCAGCCGCGTTCGGCTCGAGTAGCGCCCGAGCCAGCTCAGCGCCTCGGCCACCAACGGGTAGCTGCTGCTCGCCACCGGCTCGCAATCGTTGCGAGCGTCATCCAGCAAGCGCCACAGGTCCAGGGACGCCGTGTGCCCGCCGGCGCCGGAAGCCCCGGCCGCGAGAAAGCTGCGTATTCTCGATTGGGGGGTATTGCGTGTCAACGAAGGCGCGCCGAACACCTCGCCGGTGGGCACCTGGCAGGGCGGCGTGACGACCGCGAACCACGCCGGCGGCTCGACCCGGACCGGCCGCAGCCGTTCGCCGACACCGCTCGCCCAGGCGCTGCGGCCACGCACGAACACCGGCACGTCGGCGCCCAACCCGCGCCCCATCCCGGCCAGTTCGTCGGCGGCCAGGTCCAGCCCCCACAAGCGGTTGAGCACGCACAGCGTGGTGGCCGCGTCGGAACTGCCGCCGCCCAGACCGCCGCCGAGCGGAATGCGCTTGCGAACGCTGATGTCGACGCCCAGCGGCGCGGCCGAACGGGCCGCCAGCACACGTGCGGCGCGCACCGCCAGGTCGTCTTCGTCGCTCACCCCCTCGGCGCCGCTCAGCCGTCGGATGACGCCGTCGGCGCGAACCTGGAAACGCAGTTCGTCGCCGTGGTCCAGCAGTTGAAAGACCGTCTGCAGCTCGTGGTAACCGTCGGCGCGACGGCCGAGCACGTGCAGGAACAGGTTCAACTTGGCCGGCGCCGGCCACCAGCGGTCGCTCACGACCCGAGCAGGTCCCACTGCGTGACGATCAGCCGGCCACCCAGGTCCGCGCCCTTGAAAGTGAGCCGGTCGGGCAGCCGCAGGCCGTCGGCGTCCCGGTACCGGTCGTACTCGATGAGCCAGCCCGCCTGCTCGACCGACAGCGGCAGCGAATCGCCGTCCAGCCGCACATCCGCCTTGGCGGCGTCGGGGTCGGTTGCCGCCAGCAGCCAGTAGCGCAGCCCCGACACCGGCAGGCTCATGCCGGCGACGTCGCGCAGCAGCGTCTCGGCGTTGGGTGCCCGGTAGACCTGGCCCTCGGCGGTGCGCAGCAGCACCTCGCCCGGCACGCCTCTCAGATCGAGCAGACCCTGGCCGAGCGGGTTGCTGAGCCGCACGTGGAAGGCGTCGCCCTGCTGGTCCCAGCGCAGTACCGCGCTCCACGACTCCTCGGGCGAGGAGATCGCGACCCGGCCGTTGAGCCGCCAGCCGGGCAGGCCGCGCAGCTGGCGCTCGCGCAGTTGCCAGGCGGACGGCGGCTCGGGCTCCGGCGCAGGCTGGGCCGCGGTGCGAGCCTCCGCCGTCCAGTCGAAGATCGGTCCGGTGGCACGCTGCCAGGCGGGCGCCGGGGGCGTGCGATCCTCGGTCGGTGCGATCTCGCCCAGCCTCGCGGCGGGTGTGAGGGTGATGACCACCGGTGTCGAGGTCGGCGCGCCCGCCGGGGCCGGCGTCGCGGGTGGCGCCGGCACGGCCGGCCCGGTCGGCGCCTCGCCGTCGGTCGCGGTCGTGCGGGGACCGACGATCCCCTCCGCGCGCCAGTCGAAGATCGGACCGCTGACCGAGAACCAATCGCTGCGGCCCTCGCGCGCGACGGTCGGCGCCGGCCTCTGCTCGCCGCTGGTGTCCTCGCCGGCGCCGTCGTCCGTGCCGAACAGCGTGGGCGGCAGCAGGTCGATCTCCGGCAGGCTGGGCACCGACTCGCACCCGGCCAGCATCCACGCACCCAGCAGCACGACGCAGACCCTGGGCTGCGCGACACGGAGGTTGCGGCGTTCGGTTGAGAACATGGGACCCTCGCCTGCGCGGGCACGCCGCGCCGGCGTCGACGCCTGGGTGGGAGAAGTCAGAGTGGGTGAGAAATTCGGACGTCGGGCTACGCGCGTCGGTTGGCGAGCGAGACAAGGCGTGTGACGCGAAAACAAGGGAGCTTGGTGAGCCAAGTGACCGCAGTTCTCGCGTCAGACAACGCCGTCGCAGCCGTTGGCCGGCGCGCGCAGCAGAAGGACGATTTCTTCACGCGCTCTCAGGGCGCCGGTTCGCCGAAGCGCTCGAGCACCTCGAGGATGCGCTTGTCGTCGGGCGTGCTGCGCAGCGCCGCCTGCCAGATCTCGCGGGCGGCCTCCTTGTCGCCCATCACCCACAGCACCTCGCCCAGGTGGGCCGCGACCTCAGCGTCGCCGCTCAACTCCATCGCGCGTCGCAGGTAGTCGGCGGCCTCCTTGAGCCGGCCGAGCCGGTACAGCACCCAGCCCATGCTGTCGATGATGTAGTGGTCGTCGGGCTTGAGCGCCAGCGCGCGTTCGATGAAGCCGAGCGCGTCTTGGTAGCGCTCGGTGCGGTCGGCGAGCGTGTAGCCGAGCGCGTTGAGCGCGTCGGCGTTGTTCGGTTCGCGGGCGATGATGGCCTTGAGGTCGCGCTCGACGAGATCGATCTGGTCGAGCCGCTCGGCCAGCAGCGCACGCGCGTACAGCAGGTCGCTGCTCGAGGGGTGCTCCTCCAGCGCGGCGTTGTAGACCTCCATCGCGTCTTCCAGCCGGTCGTGGCGCGCGAGCAGTTCGGCCTCGGCGCGCGTGATGCGAATGGCCTCCTGGGAGTTGGCGGGGCTGATCGAGTGCAGGAAGGCGCGCGCCTCGTCCACCGAGCCGTCCATCGCCATCAACACCGCGACGCGGAGCTGGGCGTTGAAATGGTGCTCGCCGCCATCGACCCGGCGGTAGTGACCGATGGCCGAGACGGTGTCCTTGCGCGTCTCGGCGATCTGGCCCAGGTAGAAGTGCGCGGCGTCGCGCCGCTGGCGGTCGTCGACCAGTGCATCGAAGACCTTCTCGGCGTCGTCGATGCGGTTGGTCTGCAGCAGCAGCAGCGCCAGCGCGTAGCGTACCTCGCCGTCGCTCTCGTCCGCGGCGGCGAGGCGCTCGAACTGCTCGCGAGCATCGTCGTAACGCTTGGCGTCGACCAGCAGTCGCGCATAGGTGGTGCGCACGCCGGCGTCGTCGGGATTGCGCTCCAGGAAACCGGCGAGACGCTGCAGCGCATCGGCCGTCTGCCCCTGCTGCTGCATCACGCGCGCCTGGAACATCACGGCGCGGGCGTCGTCGGGGCGCAGGGCGACGACCTCGTCCAGCACCGTCAGGGCGCGTTCGTACTGCTCGGCACGCGCCAGCAGGTGTGCGAACGCGAACTTCGCGTTGGGATTGTCGTGGTGACCCTCGAGCACGGCTTCCATGGCGTCCACCGCGACCTGCTTGTTGCGCTCGCGGGCCAGCATGTCGGCCACGGTGTTGAAGCCGATGCCGGACTCGTCGTCGATGCGCTCGACCAGTTCGCGAAGGTTGACCACCGCCTCGTCGACCTTGCCGGCGCGCAACAGCAGGGCGGCGTAGACCTGTCTCGCCTCGTTGCTCTCCGGGTCGATCTCGCGCCACAGCGCGGAAGCCTCGAGGCCGAGCGGCTCGTTGCGGGCGAACACCGCGATGCGCACCGCGCGCTCGATGACGGTGCTGTCACCCGTGGCACGCGCGACATCCAGGTAGTTGCGCAGCGCCAGTTCCAGCTCGCCGCTGCGGCCCGCGAACTCGGCGACCAGCAGCTTGTACATGATCTCTTCGGTGAGCCCGGCCTGGCCGACCGGTGCCGGGGAGGCCGGAGCTGCCGGTGCGGGCGAAACCGCCGGCGCGGCCGGCTTGTCGGCCTGCGCGTGCATCTGCGCGCCCGGCTCGACCGCCGCGCACGCGGAAAGGGCGAGGGCGCAGGCGGCGAACAGGGCGCCGCGTGCCTGTGGGCTCGCCGGCCCCCGCCCGGCGTGTATCGGGAGGCGGGCAAGGGTGATGCGGTGTGACGTGGTGCGCAGCGGCATGGGCAGGATCCTGGCAGTCCGTGCTCCCGTGGCCGCGTCACGAGCGAGATCCCGCGCGGCCGTCGCGGAGCCGATT